>JAUXGF010000265.1 GCA_030622395.1 Calditrichaceae bacterium | reverse complement strand
TTGCTCAAGTTAAATTCGGCTATGAGGATAAAAAATATTACGCCAGATTTAAGGACAAAAAAGCTGTTTTTGTAACCATAACCCAAAAGGAAGGTACAAATATTTTTAGTATAATAGACCGCGTGCATGACCGGGTGGATACTTTCAAAAATGACCTTCCTAAGTCAATAGAATTGCAGTACGTTTTCGATCAATCGCACAGCGTCGCCTACCGTTTAAATGTTTTCTTTTCCAATTTGCTGCAAGGGATGCTGCTTGTGGGGTTGGTCGTATTTATTGTATTCAGTTTGCGCGCCTCTTTAATTATTGCTCTCGCCATACCTGTTTCTATCCTGATAGGCATTGGTTTTGTGGATTTAAGCGGCTATGGATTGGAACAGATGACTATCTCCGCCCTGGTGATTGCCCTGGGGCTTTTAGTGGATAACGCTATCGTAATTACCGAAAACATCTCACGATTTTTAAGGATGGGTTACAGCCGCAAAGAAGCCGCGGTTCAGGCTACAAGCCAGGTTGGCTGGGCCGTTGTCAGCTCAACGGTCACTACGATTTTAGCCTTTATACCAATAATTTTAATGCAGGACGTTACAGGCGATTTTATCCGCAGCATGCCGGTTACCGTTGTTTATACACTGCTGGCGTCTTTGTTAGTGGCTTTAACTTTAACGCCATATCTTGCGAGTAAATTTTTAAAAATAGATAAAAATAACGGCAGCGGGAAAGTTCATAAAATTATTAACCGCTTTGTGGAAACCAAATATCGCAAAGCGCTTAATTTTGCTCTTGAGCGCCGCGGTTTGGTTATAGGAATTGCTGGATTACTTTTCATCGTTAGTCTTCTATCAGCCTGGTTTTTTGTCGGGGTAAGTTTTTTCCCAAAAGCGGATAAACCGCAATTTGTTATTAACATCGAAACGCCGCAGGGAACCAGCCTTGATCAAACCGATAAAATTACTGAAGATGTGGAATCCATTTTAGCGGCAATGGACAGCGTTAAATTATATGCGGCTAATATCGGCAGAAGTAATCCGCGTATTTATTATAATGTAATAGAAAAGCGTGAAATGAGTAACTTTGCCCAAATTTATGTCGAGCTGATAGAAAATGATCCTGAGCTTTCAAGTAAAGTGGTGGCTCAACTTCGCCAGGCTGTTTCAAAATATTGCAATGCCCGTATCGAAGTAAAAGAATTTGAACAGGGGCCTCCTGTAAAGTCGCCGGTTGAGATTAAGATAATGGGGAATAATATAAAAACATTAAAAAATATTTCCCGGGATGTTCAAAAAATGATCGCTTCCACCGAAGGCGCTATAAATATTAATAATCCTTTAGGCACGTCCGCCACTGATTTGCATATCAATATTAATCGCGCCAAAGCAGGCATATTAGGCATTTCTTTAATTGATATCGACCGTGCTGTGCGTATGGCGATTACCGGTTTATCCGTTTCAAATTACCGCGATGACGAGGGCGATGAATATGATATTGTTATGCGGCTGCCTGTTAAAGACAAAGCAAAATTAGCCGACTTCGATAAAATATATCTCACATCAAATTCAGGACAGCAGGTTCCGTTAAAACAGATAGCCGCCATTGAATTTAAAGAAAGTTCTACTCAGATTAATCATTACAATTTAGATCGCAGCGTGTCTGTTACCGCTGATGTGATTACCGGTTATTCAGTTGATGAAGTTACAAAGACTATCATTAAAAAATTAGATAAGTACAATATGCCCGACGGATACCGCTATTATATTGGCGGCGAATTAGAACAGCGCCAGGAATCATTCGGCGGAATGGGGCAGGCTGTTATTATCGCTATTATAGCTATCTTTGGCGTACTTGTTTTGCAGTTCCGTTCTTTTTCCCAGCCGTTCATTGTATATTCCGCCATACCTTTGGCTATAATCGGCTCAATTATCGCCCTGCTGATAACGGGCAATACATTTTCATTTACCGCCTTTATCGGATTTACCAGTTTGATGGGGATCGTAATTAATAACTCAATTATTTTAGTGGATTATACTAATCAATTACGCGCCGCAGGAAAGGATACTATCAGCGCCTTAAAGGAAGCCGGGGAAACACGCTTTATGCCGATCATTTTAACAACCGCTACAACAATCGGCGGGCTGCTTCCATTAACGCTTGGCGGCGGATCTTTGTGGGAACCTATGGGCTGGACCATTATCGGCGGGCTGGCTTTCTCGACCCTGTTAACTCTGCTGGTAGTTCCGGCGCTTTATAAAATATATACGCCGGAAATTCGGAAATAAATTATTCGGAATTGACACAGTCAATTTGCCAAATTTTAACCGCGACTAAGGCGTTACTAAAAAGTGTAAAACCTTTGTGAGGGAGTGAAATATTAAGACCCACTCCTAACCCCTCCCAATAGGGGAATAAGCAATGCCCCTCTTGGGAGGGGTTAGGGGTGGGTTTGTGTTATTCCAAATATACACCTAAATAAATTCCCTACCCCGCCACTGAGTATTAGTAAAAAGTAAAACTCTGCCTTGATTTTGATTTTTATAATTTTTAACTTATCTGTTTCTAAAAATAATTTAATGCGGCTTTTATTTGTTAATATTATAAGATGAATATTATATTTAAAACAAAAAATGATCTCAGTACAATAAAATAAAGGATGTCCAAATTGAGCGCCTTAAATCAGCCAAGGGTGATCGTCTTTTCAACGCCAACATGTTCATATTGTAATTTAGCAAAGCGTTATTGTAGGGAAAAGAAAATCAGATTTAAAGAGATAGATGTTTCAAAAGACCGGAATGCCGCGGCAGACATGCAGCGCAGAACCGGTCAAAGTGGAGTTCCGGTTATATTAATCAACAATAAGCCGGTTGTCGGTTTTGATAAATCTAAAATTAACAAAATATTAAGTATAAAGTAAGGAGGTTATTGTGAAAATTAAGCCATTAGATGATCGTATTTTAGTCGAGCAAATCGAAGAAAGTGATGAGAAAAAGGTTGGTTCGATTATCATACCTGATTCTGCTAAAGAAAAACCGCGTATGGCTAAGGTTATAGCAGTGGGCACTGATGAAGAATTAATAAAGCTTGTTAAAGTCGGCGATACTGTTATTTACTCAAAATATTCAGGTGATGAGATTAAGGTTGATAAAAAAGAGTATTTATTGGTTCAACGCAGCGATATTTTAGCGACAGTACAATAATTATTTAAAAGGGCTTTTTAAAAGCCCTTTTTTTATTTATAGAACAACCCGCCCGTTTTCCCCCAACCTAATTAATTCAACAATCCAATTCTTCTCCCGTAGGGACTCCCTCGGAGCATTACTCCAATTCTTCACTAATTCATCAATTCAATAATTCATTAATTCAATTCTTCCATTACTCCAATTCTTCATCAGGATATCTTTCAGAAACTGAATTTATAACGTCTAATATATCAAAAAATATTTCTACAAGTTCGGGATCAAAATGTTTTCCGCTTTCTTCGCGGATGATCTGCAAAGCTTTTTCTTTGTCCCAGGCTTCTTTATAAACCCGCTTGGAGCACAGCGCATCATAAACATCGGCAATAGCGACGATCCTGCCTAACAAAGGAATTTCCTTACCTTTT
The DNA here is from genome assembly GCA_030622395.1 of Calditrichaceae bacterium. Lineage (GTDB taxonomy): Bacteria > Calditrichota > Calditrichia > Calditrichales > Calditrichaceae > JAUXGF01. The sequence continues at coordinate 1,377 of JAUXGF010000265.1, read as the reverse complement.
TTACCTAAAGGAAGTCCCTCTTTATTTGTATGCCCTGGTAATGATTTTTCCGTTACAAAATCCACATACCCCGGATAACCGCTGCCGTCCCATTTCTCATGATGATTCAAAGCAACTTCTGCGGATTGTTCGTCAAAGTCGGAGCGGGCGTCAATAAAAAGCTGCGCCCCGATAATCGTATGATGCTGCATGACTTTAAATTCTTCGTCCGTAAGTTTGGCGGGTTTTTTCAAGATCAAATCAGAAATAGCGACTTTACCAACGTCGTGCAGCATAGCTGCCATACGCAGAGAATCACGCTGGACGTCAATTTTATCCTGTGGGATTTTTTTCTTTTTAGCGTAAGCTTCATAAATTTCTACCGCATAAGCCGCAACACGATTAACATGAGCGCCGGTTTCTTTAGGATCCCGTAACTCCGCCATACTGATCATACGCATGATTGTAGTACGGGTCATTTGAGCGCGTTCAATTGCATTGGCGGCATAAATAGCAAAATGACGAACTATGGGCTCGTCTTCTTTAAGGAATGAAATAATATTGCCCTTATCATCATGTTTGTTAATCAACTGCAATACACCGATAATTTCTGCGCGGCTGTTTTTCATTGGTATGGTCAGCATAGACTGTGTATGGTAGCCGCTTAATTTATCATAGCTGCCGTCAAATGAGTAAGATAGAGTGTCGGAAATTTTATAGGCGTCCTTAATATTAAGGGTAACGCCGTTATTAGCGACAAATCCGGCAATAGATTTATTATTGATTGGCATTGAGAAGGTTGTATAAATTAATTTTTTGTCGGGACCTAATTTCTTACGCAATGTTTCATTTTGGGCATGACTGAATTTTAACTTATCATCTTCTTTTATATAAATAGATCCGGCATCTGCGTCCAGCAGCTTACGCGCTTCGCTTAATACTTTTTCTAAAAGTAAATCTAAATCGGCTATCTGGTTAATCTCGACTCCGACCTGGAGCAATCTGGCTAATCTATCTTTCTTTACGAACATGTTTGCCCTCATATAAACAAAAAATATTAAACTTTATTAAATCGGTTAACAACCTCTTTATTAATTTCGACAGTTATTCCACTTTGTTTAAGATAAAAAATAATTATGGTTTGGTATTGACTCGAATTTAAGTAATCTTTATATTTAAAAGCTATAAATTTTTATGGGTCCGGTAGTTCAATCTGGTTAGAGCACCTGCCTGTCACGCAGGAAGTTGCGAGTTCGAGTCTCGTCCGGACCGCGAAAGGACGCAGGAAGTTGTCCCGCGCAGCGGGAAGTCTCGTTCAAACTGTTAAGGCCTTGGGGAAATCCTCAAGGCCTTTTTTTATTATAGGTGTGTTATGTGGAAAGTGTACATAATTTATTC
>JAUXGF010000416.1 GCA_030622395.1 Calditrichaceae bacterium | reverse complement strand
TTGGGAAAACCTTTGAGGTCTCTTCCTCTACCACATTACTCCAACACTGCAATTCTTCCCACTCCGTTTATCTTAAACTTAAGTATTAGCTATCGCTGTTATTGAATAGTTTTTCGGAATGAGAATGCAGGATTTCACTAGTATCCCAATCAAGCGAAGGCGCGGGTAATCCCTTAGAGAAGGTTATTTTAAGGGCAATAGATTTTATTTGATTAATTGTTTGCGGGTTTTCTCCTTGAATTAAAGTCATGGTAATATGCTTGTAAGTTAGTTCAGGTTTACTGAAAATTTTTAGAACTTTACCATTTTTAAATTCACACATAGAGATAATTTGTGAATTTGACCTTATCTTTTTTATAATCCGGTCAAGTGGAATAAAGGAAACGCAATATTCTATTAATTCATTGCAGGCTTTCATGTAAGCTTCTACTTCTTCCGGCGAGTAACTTTTTTCTAACAGCTCCATGCCGACGTCCAGATAGTAAATACGCTCCATAAATTGATCCATTGATTCTCCGCGCAAGATATTTCCATGTTGCGGAGCGATCATCAACGGCGGCGGGTCTAACTGTCTGATCAAATTAATTACATGACGCAGGGCTTTATTTGTCGGCATATAAATTTGATGAAAAGCCTGAACGCCGTTCCAATCCGCCTCCTCTGCATATAATTGATTAATTCTATTGGCGTCGCTTACGCCGCTGAATAAATCGCTGGTAAACAGAATTCTCGTTTCTAAATCATAAGTTAAAAAAGCGCCTTTTGAATGGCAAAAAGGCGAAGGGATATATGTGATTTGATGATCAGTCGCTAATTTAACTTTCCAGTCTTTAAAACTGTTAACAAATTTAACGCTTTTGTAGTTTATTTCATAATGAGCTATTAAACGCCAATTTTCTTCAGTAGTTAAACAAACAGCCCGGGGATTGGCGTTTCGTATAAAAACAGAATTCATACATACATCGGGATCATGATTGCTTAAGCTGTAAAGGTGAATTTTTGAAAGGTCTCCAACCACGTTGGATATTTTTTTAGAAACCGAAGGAAAATCGATCGGCGACCCGGGATCAATTAAATAATTAAATGTTCTTCCTTTTTTGCGAAACTGCCTTAAATAAACATTAATCTGCATGAGGGCGCGCAAGTTGCGGTAACCAACCCACCAGACGTCCTTTGCTATCTCGACCGGCTCGTCTAATTTTTTTAATGTTTCTTCTTTTGAAGTGGACAGCATAAATTCCGGTTTCAGCTTCACGCCGATTGGGCGGATAACAAAAATACCCGTATCCCATCCTCTCAGGTTATCCAGCGCTTCGTCGTCGGCAAGTTTTTTATATTTAACCTTCGTAATATCGCCGCGTTCAAGTTGTATCTTTCCAATCATACCGCTGCTTTGTAAAATAATTTCTCCGCTGACACTTTTAGTATGGCAAAGCTCTAAGACTTTATCCAGGCTGTATTCGCTTAAATTTCCTTTTAGCTGACTGGCTTGCTCCCTTGTATTCTTAACTCTTCTAAAGATAGCTTCAATTTTTGCGATAACCTCGTCAACCGTAAATGGTTTAACGATAAAATCATCTGCGCCGACTTTAAAGCCTTCGATCATCATTTCCTTTTTAGCCGTTAAAAAAATAAACGGCAAATTTTCTGTAAGTTCATTATTTCTAATTTTCCTGCAGAATTCAATGCCATCCATTTCCGGCATTAAAATATCAGATAAAATTAAATCAGGCAGGAAGCTGTCCATTTTCTTAAGAGCGTCTTTGCCGTTTACAGCGGTAACTATTTCGTATTCACCGGATAATTCTAATATTCGCTGCAAAGAAAAAAGGATAGCGTCTTCATCTTCGACGATCAATAATGTTTTTTTTGCCTTCATGTACTTACTCCGATTAAACAGTTTTATTGAAATCTAAATTGAGCGGTTCCGGGTTCAGGGTTTCGGGTTCAAAGGCTGTAACTTCCTGATATTATCGGCCGTTAGCGCCTAAAACGAAACTTAGTATTCTTCACCCATTAGGTGAAAAACATTTTCCGTATCTCTAAAGTCGTAACTCTTTTCTATTGGGGTTGTTAGAGACCATCAACCCGGAACATTGAACGCTGAACCACACAACCTGCGTGAAAACAAGTTGAATTGAAATATCTTCTGAAATAAATATTTGCAAATTTAAATAAATAAATGATTGATTCAAAGTATTAGAAAAAGAATATTGGTAAAGCGTGGAACGGAGAACGTAGAGCGTGGAGGGGCGATGCATTTCTTTCCTCTCGTATCAGAGTTAAGCGCAGCGGCCTGCCTGCCTATGGCACGGTCTCTGATACGTCGCGACTTTTCAATAATATTGATTGGAATATAAGGAAATAGGAAGTAGACCCACTCCGAATAATCGGGATCACCTCGTGAAAGGGGTCGCTGCGTGAGAAGTAGGAAGTAAGAATTGGGAATTTGGAATTAGGAATTTCCCTCGTATCAGAGTTAATCCCGATTTCGGGACAGTCTCTGATACGTAGTGACGTTGACGGGAATGCATCGCCCTTACATCACCGCTCGTCTCCACATTTTGCCTGGAAGCTTGACTGACAAGAATGTAAAATTATCTGCTGAAACAGTTGATTTTCTGATAAAAATTTGCAAACTTTATAAAAACTAATTTGTTACAATAATTATTTATTTCAGGAGAAATCATGGCAGATTTTATGGACAAAGTTAAAAAAACTATTGAAGACGGTTATGCCGTTGCCCGCAGTAACGCTCAAAATCTAAAAGAAATGGCCGAAGAATTAAGCCAGATCGCCAAATTAAAGTTTGAAGTATATCAACTGCAAACATCAAAAAAGAAAAAGAAGGAATTGCTCGGCGATACTGTTTATCCATTTTTATTAAAAAATAAAATTGACGCTTTAAAAAAACATGAGACTCTTAAAATATTACTGGATGATATAAAAAATATCGATGAGCAAATTGAATTAACCAGAAAAAAAATCCAGGAAGTATCTGAACGCGCTAAAAAGGAAGCGCCGGCTCAGGATCCAGAAGAGATGAAAGGGAAAATAACTGAAATCGAAGACGAAATCGAATCCAGGCTGGAAGAGTTGAAAAATGTAAAAGAATCTGTCGACAAGAAGAAGAAGTGAGCTTAATCTGCTATTAGATTTATCATCCCGGAATTAGAGATAACTTTGGAATTTGGAACTGGGAATTGAGAAATGGGAATTTGGAATTGGGAATCAGTGATCGGTAATAAGTATCCCCGTAAAACAGGCTGCTGCACCAGTGTTTTTCCTGTCATTTCGAGGATCTTTTAACGAGAAATCT
>JAUXGF010000098.1 GCA_030622395.1 Calditrichaceae bacterium | reverse complement strand
TCATTTCGAATCCCGATTTATCGGGTGAGAAATCTTTAACTTCAATATTTATAACGCTAATAGATTTCTCGCTCCGCTTCGAAATGACAGTTTTGGGTAGTTTTCGTTCAGGCACTAAATAATGGAGTCTGGTTTAAAAATTGTTTAACAGCCTTTTCTCTTATTTCAAATATATTTTAATTGGATTTAGAAGTATGGGTTTATTTTTTTAAATTACCGGTGTAATCAAAAACCAACTTCTAACTTAAATTGGTTAAAGCATGACTTTAAATAAAAAAATATATTTTGACTATGCCGCTAACACTCCGCTTGATGAAAGAGTTTTGAGTGAAATGATGCCCTGCTTAAAACATGAATATGGAAATACGACGGGTATTCATCAATATGCGCATCAAATGCAAAATATCCTTGAGCAAGCCCGTGAAAATATCGCGCAGAGTATCGGCGCAAAAAGCGGTGAAATCATCTTTACCGGTTCAGCGACTGAGAGTAATAACACCGTTTTAAAAGGAATAGCGCAGGGAAATTATGAACGCGGTAAACATATTATTACTTCGCAGGTAGAACACCCCTCTGTTTATGAAGTATGTAAATATCTTGAAAAATCAGGATTTGAAATAACATATCTCCCGGTGGATTCTAAAGGCTATATTGATCCCGGCGATCTTAAAAATGCGCTGCGAAAGGATACGATCCTTGTCTCTTTAATATTTGTGAATAATGAGTTAGGTACGATAGAACCAATTGCGGAAATCGGGAAGATTTGTAAAGAGGCAGGCGTATGTTTTCATAGCGACGCAGCGCAGGGCTTTGGCAAATTAGAAATAGACGTTAACAATTTAGGAATAGATCTGCTAACTGCTTCATCCCATAAAATATACGGCCCTTTAGGCGCGGGAATGCTTTACATCAGGCAGGGGATTAAATTGGAACCTTTGCTGCAAGGCGGCGGGCAGGAATTTGGAATCCGTTCTTCAACAGTTAATGTGCCGGCTGTATTGGGATTTTCAAAGGCTGTTTCAATTTATAAAAACGAACGTAAAAATGAGCGTAAACGAATTATCAAAATGCGTCAAAAGATCATTTCAGCGATTACCGCAAAAATTCCGGACGCCAAAATTAACGGCGATCCCGAACGCGGCGTTTCTAATATTTTAAGTATATCGTTTAAAAATACCGACGGGCAGCTTTTAGCTATGCAGTTGGATAGAAAAGGCATTGCGGTATCCACAGGGTCGTCATGTTCATCGGGAAAAGTAGAAACATCACGTATTTTAAAAGCCTGTAAAATTGATCGCCGCTGGATAGGCGGAACTATCCGGATTAGTTTAGGTCGTTTTACTAATCAAGATGAAGTAGATTATTTAATTAATATATTACCGGAAACTGTTTACGAAATAAGAAAAGTATCATGAGTCAAGCATATATTTGTCATTATAGTGAGATTGGGTTAAAGGGAAAGAATCGCCATTTTTTTGAAAAACAATTAATTCAAAATATTCGAAAAGCCTTAAAGCGCGTCTTCCCTGATGAAAGGATGCAAATCCTTAATTTAAGTAAGCGCATTGTTATTACCTTTGAGCGTGAGTTAGACGATACGTTAGCCTCGTCAGCTTTGAAGGATGTTTTTGGCATAGTTAATTTTGGCGCCGCTCGTATTATTCCCTCAAAAATTGAAGAGATGGAACACACCTGTCTGGATTTATTTAAGAACAAACAATTTGAAACATTTGCCATACGCGCTAAACGTGCGGATAAAAACTTCCCGCTTATCTCAACTGAGATTAACAGCCGTTTAGGTTCAAAAGTAGTGGAGCGGTTTAGTAAAAAGGTGAATTTATCTAATCCGGATGTTACCTGTCATGTTGAAGTTGATAATGAGCAAACCTATATTTTTATTGATAAGAAAAAGGGCGTCGGCGGTTTGCCTGTGGAAGTTAGCGGTAAAGTCCTGGTATTGCTGTCAGGAGGATTCGATTCGCCGGTGGCAGCCTATTATGCTATGAAACGAGGCGCCTATTGTGAATTCATTCATTTTCATTCCTATCCCTACACACAAAAAGCGTCGCAGGATAAGGTTAAAGACCTGGCGGGAGTATTAAATAAATATCAATTCAAATCAAGATTGTACATGGCGCCTTTTGCTGAAACTCAAAAGGATGTTGTATTCAAATGTCCCGATAAATACCGCATAATTATGTACCGCCGTTTTATGATGCGCATTGCCGAAAGGCTGGCTTTGCAAAAGGGAATAAAAGCTATTGTAACGGGTGAGTCGTTAGGGCAGGTCGCTTCTCAAACTTTAGAGAATATAGGAGTTGTGGAAGAAACGGTTACCTTGCCTGTTTTACGCCCTTTGATCGGGATGGATAAAAGTGAAATAATAGATATGGCGCGCGTCATCGGCACTCACGATATTTCAAAATTACCGCATGATGATGTTTGTACGCGTTTTATGCCCCGCCACCCGGTAATTCGCGCTGAGCTTACCAAGGTCAAAGAGGCTGAAAAAGAATTGGATATAGAAGCTTTAGTGGAACGGGATCTACAGGAGATAGAAGTGGTGGATGTTGGGTGAAGTGAAGAAATTAGGAATTAGGAATTAGGAATTAGCCCCGAGGGGGTCGCTGCGCGAGAAGCAGGAATTAGGAAGTAAGATTAAAGATTCCCCATAGGGGGCACTGCGTGAAAAGATTAAAGATTAAGGATTAAAGGTAACATTCTATAAGTCCCTTTTTCCTACACCCCATCACTCCAATTCTTCTCCAGCCATTACTCCATTGCTCCAGCACTCCATTAATCCAATTCTTCTCCAACCCATTACTCCAGTACTCCATCACTCCATTACTCCAATTCTTCAACACTCCAATAATTCAACAATTCTTCAAAGACCTCAAAGGTTTGGGAAAACCTTTGAGGTCGCTATCCAATACTCCAATTCTTCTCCAACCCATTACTCCAGTACTCCATCACTCCATCACTCCAATTCTTCCCCTTCCCTTCTTGCATTTTATTAATTAAATTTATAAATTCAGTTCTTTAAATTTGCACCTGTAGCTCAACTGGTAGAGCAGCTGACTCTTAATCAGTTGGTTCGGGGTTCGAGTCCCTGCAGGTGTACCGGAAGCGACCGAAATCTAAGTTTTTTGTTTCGGTTAAAAAAATTAGCCCGATGGACGGTTTGTTCCAACGGGCTTTTTTTATTTGTGTTTTCCGGTTGATCTTTTGAGATTTTTAAACTTATTTATATTGTGGACTGCTTATAGGAATTTATTAACTAATCGCATCAAAAGATGGTACATCTCTTTCAGGAACTTTGTCTAAAATCCTTCTTACTTTGCGTTTAAGAGATGGAATAGATTTCTTTTCTATTCTTGATTCTAAAATAGAAACCGCTTCCAGATGTGTTAATTGAATATTTACCAGATAATTTGCCAATTGGTTTAGCGATACACCTTGGTATTTAGCTTCCCTATCCAGTCTGCGTTTTAATTCTTTTGGCATTCTTAAAGTTACTACTTGAGTTTTACTCATTTTGCTCACCCCACAATTTATAGAATTGACCTGGAGTTATTAGTTTAAATTTAAATCATCACAATTCAATATTTTTAAAATCTTTTATATTGGAAGTGATTAAATATTCGCTGTTGCTTATGCAGAGACTCCTATGAAGCAAGTGGGGAATTAAGACTTGGGGTGATAGTGGGTTTGTGTCAGAATCATTTAAAGAACTAAAATAAAATTAGACCAGACAGGCATTATTATGAGTTTTTATCCAAATAATAAATTATGTTACCCTAGTATTTAGCCAAAACTCTTAGTAAACACCCTTGTGTTTTAGCCAATTTAATTGTATCTTTATAAAAAATATGGATAAGGCTTAAAGATAGAACGCGGATAAAACACAGATGACTCGGATTTGCACAGATAAAAAAATCACGGGACTATAAAATAAAATACCGGTTAGCGCTGAATAATAATTAATATGGAGTCAATTATGAAACGAATGGTAATGGAACACTTGCTTAACTGGAGAGACAGCAGTGAGCGTAAACCATTGCTTATTAGAGGGGCAAGGCAGGTTGGTAAAAGCTATATTATAAAGGAAGTTGCCAAGACATTTGAACATTTTGCCGAAGTAAATTTTGAATTTAATCCTGAACTAAAAAACATATTTAACGATGCCCTGGATCCCGAAGCTATAATACTAAAACTATCATTAGCGTTGGATTGTGAAATATCTCCTGGTAAAACATTATTGTTTTTTGACGAAGTTCAGTTTTGTCCAAAAGCTGTTACTTCCTTAAGATACTTTTATGAGAAAATGCCAAATCTACATGTTGCAGCAGCCGGTTCATTGCTTGATTTTGCTCTTGAAGAAATCGGAATACCGGTTGGCAGAGTCAGAAGTTTATATATGTATCCGCTTTCTTTTAAAGAATTTTTAATAGCCGGCGGAAATGATAAATTAGTAGATTTTCTTTTACATCATAATCCGCAAGAGCAGTTGGATACTATTTTCCATAACAAATTTATTTCTCTTTTAAGTGAATATATGGCGGTTGGAGGTATGCCTGAAGCGGTAAAAAACTGGATAAATAAAAAGGATTTAAAATCAGTAAGGCGGATTCATAATGATTTAATTGATACATACCGGCAAGATTTTCGGAAATATTCAAATTCTCGTAATATTCGCTATGTTGAAAAAGTGTTTGAATCGGTTCCGCGTTTGTTGGGTAAAAAATTCAAATATGTTTCTATAGATAGAGATATCAGATCCAGAGAGTTGAAGCAAGCGCTCGAATTAATCGAAAAAGCGGGAATTATTAATGTAATTAATCATACTTCATCAAATGGGATTCCTTTTGGCGCGGAAGTTAATCATAATATTTTTAAAGCTATTTTTTTAGATATAGCATTAGCTCAAACTTTATTGGGAGTTGAAACCAAAAATTGGATTTTGGATATGGATAAAATGTTTGTAAACAGAGGTGAAATAGCAGAGGCTTTTGTGGGGCAGGAAATTTTAGCAAACAGTGATCCCTTTTTGAAAAAAAGATTGTATTATTGGGTGCGTGAAAAAATAAGCGCCAGCGCCGAGATTGATTATGTTGAAGCGATAAATAACCATATTACTCCAATTGAAGTAAAAAGCGGGAAAAGCGGTTCATTAAAAAGCTTACATCAATTTCTAAAAGAAAAAAAACATTCTAATCATGGGATTCATTTTTCATTAAATAATTTTTATACGAAAGAAAAAATAAAAGGTGTTCCGCTTTATGCGGTTTGGAAAATTATATACTAAAATAGAAGTGGTTTGCAGCCTTTGAGGTCTTAACATAATATACCGGTCTGCAATTGGTTTGAGAATAGGAGTATCGGTATAACTGTCAATACGAAGTGGTTAAACTGCAAACCACTTCTGTTCCAGTATACTTAAAAATCATTTGTTGAATAGTATATTAGAGTGATACCTTGCGTGGATGGGAATAATAACCGGTTTATTATTCCGAATAGTTCCCATGGCAAAGAGGGAAGCAGAGGGGACGCCAAAAAGAAAGATAAAAATATGATTGCCGGAATATTATTAGCTGCGGGAAATTCCAGTCGCATGGGCGAGCCAAAAGCGCTGCTATCCTGCCAGGGGTTAACTTTTGCAGATTCAATATTAAATAAACTTGCAGAGATAAATTGTAATCCTGTTATAACCATCCTCGGTTCATCAGGTGAATTAATACGCCGGCAGACTAAGGTTGATTCCTTTCAATGTTTTAATAATCCAAATCCTGAATTGGGACAACTTTCTTCATTAAAGATCGCAATTGAAAAACTTCCTGATCAAACTAAAGGATTTATATTAACCCTGGTTGATCATCCATTGGTAAAACTTGAAACCTATCAAGCGTTGTATCAAAAGGCAAAAGATACTCCCGACTGTATTATCATACCAAGGTTCGGTGGCAGGCGTGGACATCCGGTTTATTTTGGGGAGCGGTTTTTTATATCGCTGCTCGAAGCTCCGCTGAATAAAGGCGCAAGGACTGTTGTCTATGAAAATATTGAAGATGTTAAATATATCGAAAGTGATGACGAAGGTATATTAAAAGATATTGATACGCAGGGAGATTATTTAAAAATAAAAGAGGGTGTGGAGCGTGAAGCGGAGAGCGGAGAGCGTGAAGAAGAAGAGTGAAGAGGGGATAGGAGAGGGAGTTTGGTAAATATTGCAAACGGCTGTGTGCTTGGCGCTATGCGCTTAGAGTTTTAACAAAGGAGAATGTTTTGAAAAAACGAATCTTTTTTATATTATTAGCATTAACGCCTTTTGTACTGCAAGCATATACATCGGTTGGCAGTGATTCAACAATTGACGCTCTTACCTGGAATATTGAATGGTTTCCGAAAAACGGCATGACTACGGTAAACGAAGTTGAGCAGATTATTTCCGATCTAAATGTTGATTTTATAGGCGTTCAGGAAATAAGCAGTGTGGATACGTTTAACATATTGCTTTCCCAACTGCCGGGCTGGAGTGGTATTTTATCCTCGCATGAATACAGCGGCGACAGTTATCAAAAAGTAGGATTAATTTACAAAGAACAGGTTATCACGGTTCATTCCTATCAATTATTATTTGAAAATGATTGGTACGCCTTTCCGCGTCCGCCGATGGAATTCACAATAAGCGCTGAAGAAGGCGGCAGAGCATTTGATTTTAAATTGATTGTCGTTCACCTCAAAGCTTTTGATGGGGAAGATAATGAAGCAAGACGAAGAGCGGCTATTGACAGCTTAAAAAATTATATTGATGAGCAGGTTTTATTATACGATGAAAAAGATTTTATTCTTTTAGGCGATTTTAACGATCATATAGAAGACCCCCCGGAAGATAATGTCTTTACCACTATGCTTGACGATACTGCAAATTATACATTCTTAACCGAACCGTTAGCTGGTATTTATGGTTCATACATCGGTTATAATGAGCCCAATTTAATCGATCATATTATAATTACAGATGATGCGCTGGACGAGTACGGTGAAAACGGCAGTACTGAAGTTTTGTATTTAGATAATCAAAATTCAAATTATGAGGATGATGTATCTGACCACCGTCCGGTATTTTCTAAGTTTGCCTTTTCTAACGGACAGCCGAACGACTATATACCTATTTTAGAATTGCATGAACAATTCAGTCAATACGAAGGACAAATCGTTAAGATTAAAGGGATTGTAACAATAGGAGCGGGAATATTCAGCAATAGTTATACTTCAGTTTATGTCCAGGATGAATCGGACGCCGGTATTAATATTTATTACAGCGCTGAGGTTATTTCCGATTTTGAAAGGTGCACGCTTGTTGAAGTAACAGGCGAATTAGCGGATTATAACGGTTTGCATGAAATCAAATATCATTCACATAAAATACTGGCTTATGATCAGCCACTGCCTGAACCGCAAATTATTTTAACTGTAACCATTAATGATGTAAATGTTCATCCCGGCAGACTGATAGAAGTCAGCGGCATTATAGAGTCGATTTCTGATCCGCCGCATGTTAATATGTTTATCAATGACGGCTCCGGTTCCGGGAAGACCTATTTTGATCCCGACGCCGGATTGGATATTTCCGAATTCAATGTCGGGGATGAAATAAAAGTTATCGGAGTTAAAACAGTTTACAATAACGAAGGTCAGGTGCAGCCGGGCTATCAGCCTGAAATTGAAAAAATTATTACATCAATAGTTTTTAAAGAAAATAAATTGCCGGAGCAGGCAGGTTTAATTTCTAATTATCCCAATCCGTTTAATCCTGCGACGACGATTTTATATAAAGTTTTAAATCCGGGCGTAGTAGAGCTTTCTATTTTTAATGTTAGTGGAAAAAAGGTTGCGGATGTCGTTCATCAAAGGCAGAGCAGAGGCGAGTATCGGGTCGAATGGAATGGAATAAGCGCTGACGGTAAAATTTTAGCTTCCGGTATTTATTATTACCAATTGAAAATTGACCGGCAGGTTATTAATATCAGGAGGATGGTGTTTCTGAAATAAATATTTAACCAAAGATATTTGAAATTTCGTAAATATTTTGATGTTAAATTCTAAACGTTTGAATTTGTAAATTTGAATTTGTGATTTATTTGTAATCAGTCATGAGTGTTCAGAATAAGTTGGATTTTATAACTCATGGACTTTTTTTGAGTTTGAGTTATATAGTATTTACTTATTACCTTATCAGTTAAGTCTTTGATTTTTTGTGAAAAATATTTTAACCTAATTTCTGAAACGCCTTTTGTATCAAGGGATTGCGAGATATTTATTTTAATCCAACTT
>JAUXGF010000521.1 GCA_030622395.1 Calditrichaceae bacterium | reverse complement strand
TCGTAAACGAGCCATCTGTTATTGCCTATAAAGAACGCTCGACTGTTATAGCGCTTGGCAGGCAGGCAAAGGAAATGCTTGGTAAAACACATAAAGGAATAAAAGTAATCCGCCCGCTTGCAGACGGCGTTATTGCTGATTTTATCGCCGGCGAGGAAATGATTAAAGGTTTTATCCGCATGGCTGAAATACCAAGATTTTTAATTAACCGGATTGTTGTCGGCGTCCCTACCGGAATTACTTCTGTTGAAAAAGAAGCTGTAAACGAAAGCGCTATGGCTGCCGGCGCCCGTAAAGTTTCTTTAATTAACGAGCCAATGGCCGCGGCTATTGGAATTGGTTTGGACGTCTTTAGTCACAATGCAAACATGATTGTTGACATCGGCGGCGGAACAACCGATATCGCTGTGATTAATTATGGCGGTATTGTGGTCGACAATACGCTGCGTATCGCCAGTGATGAGATGAATGCGGCAATCGTTCGTTATATAAAAAACAACTTCCATTTACGCATAGGTGAAATCACCGCTGAAAAAATTAAAATTGAACATGGCATCGCCCATAACGGCTTTGAAGAAAAAGCATTTATACTTAAAGGAATAGACTATCAAAATAGTTTGCCGCGGCATTTTTCCGTTTCAAATTATATGTTTGTTGACGCTCTTGCCGATATATTGAATACAATCACAAATGCTATCTTAGCTACATTAGATAAATTACCCCCTGAGTTAGCCAGCGATATTATTGACCGCGGTATTATCGTAACCGGAGGCGGTTCGCTTTTAAGGGGATTAGACGAATATTTAAGAGAACGTATAAATATTCCGGTAAGCCGTCCTGAAAACGCCCTGTTCTGTGTGGCGGAAGGTACACGTAAAATCCTGGAATCTTTTGACGAATATAAATCGGTTTTATTTAATTAGTGTCTGAACGAAAACTAGCCCAAACTGTCATTTCGAAGCGGAGCGAGAAATCTATTAACGTTATAAATATTGAAGTTACAGATTTCTTCCCGATTTATCGGGATCGAAATGACAAAAAAGCGCTTTTTCGTTCAGACACTAATTAGTTCGGGATTCCTTAAAAAATATTGTTGAAGGTCAATAATTGTTTTTCCATCATTAAATTCACCATTCAGTAATTTTTGATATGCCTCTCTGCGGGGCAATTCGATAATCAAAAGGTCCTCATTTTCTTCTTCTAAGCCACCCCCTCTATATTTTTTATCTTCGGAATTACAATATCCAATAAATAAATGTATACGTTCGGTAGAAGCTCCGGGAGTTACAAAGATTGATCCAACTTCATCGAAATCTGAAATTTCATAGCCTGTTTCTTCAATGCATTCACGCTTTGCGCAGGTTAACGGAGAGGGATCGTCTAAAATACCGGCTGCAATTTCATCAAGCCAGCCTTCTTCGCCCGCCTCATAAACAGAAAAACGGAATTGTCTCACTAACACAAAAACGTCTTTATCACGTACATATATCAACACGCCGACAGATTCTCCCCGCTCAAAATTAAGCCGGCGGACAGTATTCGACCACTTACCGGAAAATTTTTTAAACTTAAGTTTAACAACGTCTATTTTAAAAAAATCATCTAACAAGCGGTTTCTTTCAAGAATTTTTACTTTCAATTTGTTTCCCTGCTTAGATTGTTTTCAATATTTTATCACTGATTTTCATTATGTTTTAAAAACCTTCAAAATTTATAGGCTGGAACCGATTTCAAATTTTAGTTTATAATTTCCAAGCCACGGAATTGCATTCTCCTTTGTAAACCAATCTGTTTCGTATAGCAATGGAAGATGTACTTTTTTATTCAGCGTTACCTTTATTGTTTTT
>JAUXGF010000004.1 GCA_030622395.1 Calditrichaceae bacterium | reverse complement strand
CTTGGCCTCCGACTTGCCGTCGTTTTTATTTAATAATAGTAATTCTCGCGGTGTTATTTCTTTAACGGGTAGTAAATCCACAATTTCCTGTGCCCCGGTAGAAACATGACCGATACCGGTAATTGCGATTACAACTGGCGAAATCGAATCATTAAATCCTTTATTTTTAATTTCATCGCCGGCTTTTTTTACAGCTTCTTTTGCCTCGTCCAAAGATTGATATTTATTAGCTTGTTTGATTTGTTCAAACGGATTGTTTATCCCTTCTGCCGCTAAGCGCTGACCGTAAATCCATAATGAATCGATCATTCCGGCATAACCCGCATATTTTCCGAAAAAGATTAAGCGCATTCCGTCATCGCCGGTAATTTTTTCGTAATCAATTAAGGTTGCGTTTAATTCCAGAATACGTTTTAATAAGGGCATATTATAGGATTGTCCTTTAATAGTATGTGAAAAAAAACAATATGCCTGATTTTTTTTTAGCTCTTCTACAGGGATTTCTTTAACGCCGAATATTATATTACAATCTAAAAGTTTTTCATTAAACACAGCTCCGCTCATATCATAATCTTTTGGTCTAAAATGACGGTTCGAAGCCGGTTCAATCCACACGTCTATGTTGTATTTTTGATTCAAATTTTTAACCTGCCGCGGCGTTAAGGGAACCCGTCTTTCAGTAAGATCGATGCTTTCTTTACGTATTCCAATGCGTCCTTTCATATAAATCCTCCTGATATTAAACAATCAAACAAACTTAGTCTACTTTTATTAAATATAATTTTATTAAATCAAAAAGGCGGTTTACGATACTAATCATAAAATCTTGAAACAAAAATATAATATATGCGGATTTCTTAATCAATAGGATTTGTTGTGTAATTTATTAGATAATTGTAATATATGTGCGTAGAGACGAGGCAATGCCTCGTCTCTACAAATGTCTGAGGTCTTACAATTTTCAAGTAAAACTTCAGTGACGGGTGGAATATTAGGACCCACCCCTAACCCCAATGTTGTTGACTTAAGAATTTTTTTGAACCGTAGAATTTTGAATAAGTTGAAAATCTCGATTTGTCAGGGGATGAAATATCAAAGTAAGGGGATATCATATTAAACTTCATAATTCGACATTCCTTGTTCAATATTCGATATTCAAAAACAAGCGCCCTTTTCCTTAAGTCAACAACATTGACCCCTAACCCCTCCCAAGAGGGGAATAAGCGACGCCCCTCTTGGGAGGGGTTAGGGGTGGGTTTGTGTTATTCCCAATACGTCAAAATAAATTTCCCATCCGAAATTGAAGTATCCACAATTTCCAGTATTTTTGGTTAGCTTTTTAATCATCTAATTTATATATTACCGTTGATTTGCAAAATGCTTTTTTGTCACAGGGGAAAGGGACATAATTTTCATAAGCATATTGCCGGCATAAATGAAATTTAAATGTATTTAGAAAAAAACCTCTTGTCCAATTAAGCGGTTGCGTGATTAAAAAACAGGACGAAATTATTTACTTAGCGCTTAATAATAAAGACGCGCCTGCCTCAATTCAATTTTATGAAAATATGAATTAAAAAAAATAAAGACTTGCTTCATAAACAGAAAAATCGTCCGATAGATAAAAAGAGAGAGATTTCCTTATTTATGATTAAAAAAAGAATTTCACTTTTATATGAAAGTTTTTCAACTCACCCCCTAAATCCCCCTCTCTTTAAGAAATAGAGGGGGAATTGGAAGTATCTTGTCCCCTTCCCTATTGTATTAGGGAAGGGCTAGGGATGGGTAAGAAAAAACACAAAACTTTTCCCGTATCAGGATATATTCGTGCATACTTTGTTGAGCGCTGAACGCTTTTTTTGTTTGTTGCCCTCCCGATTAATAGGGGCAGGGAGGGAAGTTTATAAATTTTTAAACAAAAAAATTGGGACTATTTATGAATAATTTAACTGCTATCATTTTAGGCGGCGGACAGGGCAAGCGGCTTGATCCTTTGACCAGAATGCGGGCAAAACCCGCTGTTCCGATCGCCGGTAAATTTCGTCTAATTGATATACCGATGAGCAACTGCCTGCATTCCGGCATAAGAAAAATGTTCATCGTTACTCAATTTAATACGGAATCCTTACACCGACATATTTATAACACCTATCGCTTTGATGCTTTCAGCAAGGGGTTTGTCCGCATTTTAGCCGCCCAGCAAACAACTAAAAGTCAAGATTGGTATCAGGGGACGGCTGACGCTGTACGAAAAAATTTAGATTTCTTAAAAAATACCGACGATCACATCATTATCCTTTCCGGCGATCACCTTTATCGAATGGATTACCGCAAATATTTTCAATATCATTTAGATATGGACGCCGATATTACTATTTCAGTGAAACCTATTCTTGCTAAGGATGCTTCTGAATTTGGTATAGTAAAAGCCGAGGAAAACGGCTATATAACCGACTTTTATGAAAAACCTGAATCTGACGATATCCTGGAACAATATAAAATTTCTCCTGACTTATTTGATAATTTTGAATTAGCTCCCGAAGGAAAAACTCATATTGCTTCCATGGGTATTTATATTTTTAAAAAGGAAGCTTTGTTTGATCTTTTATCCGGCAACAAAATGAAAGATTTCGGCAAGGAAATTATTCCGGCAAGTATAAAAAATAAAAAGGTCGCCGCTTTCTTTTTTGACGGTTACTGGGAAGACATCGGTACTATCCGTTCTTTTTTCGAAGCGCATTTTGAATTAACCAAGCCTATCCCAAAATTTAATTTTTATGATGAGAATTATCCGTTCTACACAAACCCGCGTCATCTGCCGGCGTCTAAAATTTTTAATTGTCATATTAATGAATCTCTGGTGTCGGAAGGCTGTATTTTATTGGGTTCAATAATCGAGCACTCGGTCATCGGTATCCGCTCTTACATTGATGAGGGAACGCTGATACAACGCTCAATTATTATGGCTAATACCTATTACGAAACTATTGAAGAGCGTGATGATAACAAAAAAGGGGGCAAGCCTAATTTAGGCATTGGAACTAATTGTATTATCAAAAATGCCATTATTGATATGGATTGTTATATCGGGAATAACGTCCAGTTAATCAACAAAGACAACAAAAAAGAAGCTAAAGAAGAAATGTATTCTATCCGGGATGGAATTATTATTATACCGAAAGGCACAGTAATTCCGGATAATACGCTTATTTGAATTATTACGCTGATTTTAGCCTGACCGGTTTGTCGGGTAATGCACCTGAAGATTTATTAAACTGTAGAGAGATGCTTGCAGAGTGAAATTCATAGCCGCAATTTTTTTCAGGTGATTACCAGCCGTTATACAAGAAACCACTATGGCAAAAAAATATGACGGGTCGAAATTAACATACAACCCCCAAATAAAAACTTTTTAACGAGCCTGATCCAAATCAGTTGGATTGCCTGGTAAAACAGTATCCCCCTATTAATCAGGATGATGCCAATGATCCACCTAAAAAGATGGATAACCGTGTGCAATATTTTTATGACGGCTCTCAACATCGGTTTCTATAAAAAACCAGCAGAAAACAGCTCAGCTAAGCATAAAGTAATTTTTCACCAATCCAATTCTTCCCAGTACTCCAACACTCCATTACTCCAGTATCCCCGTATCCCAATTCTTCACTATAAAATCGGGATTAAAATGATCGTTCGAATTCAACAATAAAACGGTTTGTCTTAATTTGACGCATGCCGTATTACCAGTATTGATTCTGGTACGACAACTTTAATCTCATTGCGCGCCAATACCACTGGGCGTTTCCACCGAAATCTAAATTATATTGATCGTCTTTTTGGGTCTCTTCCTGCAAACGTAGTTTATCAAAGCCTGTTATAGAAAAGATATTTGTAGGACGCCATTGCAGTTCTGCGCGGCATCCGTAGACTATTAAAGTCCTGTCTATTTTAGTGTGATCAATTGACGAAAGAGTAAACTTTGACGATACTTTACCCTATAGTATAAATACCATACAAAAATTATACTTTAATTTTGTAATTTTTCAAAGAATAAAGAGATAAGGCGTCTTATAAAAGAAAGGTTTCCTATTGTTCAAGTCATATTTTTAAGTAATTCATATTTTTTTTATTCGTAATTGAATTTCTACAGATTTTATGAATATTTATGGTATTGCCTTGCCTAAAATTGTTATATTAAGATTTATAAATAAGCTCACCACAATTATCAACAAACGGAGGATTTATGTTCAAAGGAAAACTTATTTTAATTACAGCGTTTGTAATGTTTTTTTCCATTTTAAACGCTTCGGAGAAACGCGCTATCACTTTTGAAGATTTCTTTAGTATGAAACGTTTAGGCAGTGTAGCGCTTAGTCCCGACAAAAGTACAATCGCCTATACTTTAAAAATTCCAAATACTGAACAAAATAATTTTAAAACGGATATCTGGCTGCTTGATCTTAAAACGAAAAAATCCCTACAGTTTACCAATAATAAGAAATCAAGTTCAGGCCCTGTTTGGTCGACTGACAGCAAGGCGCTCTATTTTAACCGCGACGGACAAATATGGAAAAAAGATATTAAAGAAGATTCAGCTAAGCAGGTAACGCATTTCGCTCCGGGCGCCGGAGGGATAGTTCTAAATAGCGATGGCAATAAAATGCTTTTTACATCAGAGGTTTATCCCGATTGCGCGGATGAAGATTGTAACAAGAAAAAAATAGAAAAAGCGGAAAACAGCAAAGTAAAAGCCCGCGTTATCGATCATCTAATGTACCGTCACTGGAACCGCTGGCTGGAAGGAAAAAGAAGCCATGTCTTTTTATCCGACGTCAATGGCAAAAATGCAGTCGATATGACGCCCGGCGATTATGACACTCCGCCATTGGATTTGGGCGGCGCTAATGATTATACTTTTTCACCGGATGGTAAAGAAATTTGTTTTGTACGCAATATTGATAAAATCGCAGCCGCCAGCACTAATAACGATCTTTTTATTGCCGGCATTGCCGATGGGAAAATTACAAAATTAACCGACAATCCCGCAAACGACAACAATCCTAATTACTCACCGGACGGACGATACATTGCTTTCGCTTCAATGGAACGTCCGGGTTTTGAAGCTGATAAATACCGCCTGATGTTATACGACCGCCAGAAAAAAACTTTTACAGATTTAACTAAAGGACTTAATTTGTCTGCCGCCTCTATTCTTTGGCATCCCTCGGGGAAGGAAATATATTTTAGAGCCGCGGAAAGGGGTTCATACAGTTTATATAAAGTTGATATAAAATCGGCTAAGATTTCAAATATATTTAAAGGGCGCTATTTTAGAAATTTACAGTTCATAAGCGATAATGAAATCATCTATAAAAAGCACACCGCATCTATGCCTTATGAAATATTTAAAATGAATTTAAAGGATAAGAAAGCCGTCCAAATCAGCCGGATTAACAGCGAACTTCTGGAGCAGTTGGAAATGCCCGCTTATGAGGAGTTCTGGTTTGGGGGCGCCAAAGGCGATCGGGTTCAGGGATTTATTTTAAAGCCGCCCTTTTTTAATCCTGATAAGAAATATCCCGCTATTCAATTGATTCACGGCGGACCGCAAGGCGCCTGGGGCAATGATTTCCATTTTCGCTGGAATTATCAGATGTTTGCCGCGCCGGGTTATGTTTTATATATGATTAATTTTCACGGCAGCCGCGGTTATGGGCAGGACTTTTGCGACGCTGTTTCCAAAGACTGGGGCGGCGCGCCTTACGAAGACATTAAAAAAGGGACTGAATATGTCCTCAACAACTTCAAATTTATTGACGATAACCGGTTAGGCGCAGCAGGCGCTTCTTACGGCGGATTTATGGTTAACTGGATCGCCGGCGATGAGAATCCTTACAAATGCTTAGTTTCACATGACGGCGTTTACGACCAGGTTAGTATGTACGGCGCTACCGAAGAATTATGGTTTCCGGAATGGGAATTTAACGGCACGCCCTGGGATAAAGAATCACAGTACCGCAAATGGTCGCCTTCGGAGCGCGCTAAAAATTTTAAGACGCCGACCCTGGTAATTCACGGCGAGCATGATTACCGCGTGCCTTACACACAGGGAATGCAGATGTTTACGGCTCTGCAGCGGCAGGGGGTAAAATCCAAACTACTTTTTTTCCCTGATGAAGATCATTTTGTACAAAAACCGCAGAACGCCCGTTTGTGGTGGAAAACAGTGCATGAATGGTTTGCGGAATTTTTAATGCAAAATGATTAATGAAAATGATGCTGGATTTTGGATGCTGGATGCTGGTTGGAGCGGATCGGAAATCCCGCTTTTGCGGGGATACCGATCACCGATCACTGATTACCGATTACCGATAAAACTCACTCTTATATTTTAAAGGAGACTACTTAACATGAAACATTCTATTTATTTTATAATCATCCCAATGTTATTTATTTTCCTATCCTGCTCTATTCAAGAAAAACGAAATACTAATATTAACGCCGCCGAAGACAACCTTACTTTAGTTTTAAGCGACAGCCTAAACCACGTTTTCACATTTACAAATAAACAGAGCGGTTTTTTTATGGGTAATATACGGCGACTCAACGAAAGCGGCTTTGAGGGCTGGACTGTTAGTGAATTTCATTATTTAAAAGATTACGAGATTTATCTTGGCGGCAAAAAGCTGCAGCGCAATAATATTTTGAGTTTCCACTATATGCCTTACGGCTTCAAACGTTTTTATGATAACGGGTTGATTGAAACCTTTGTTTTGTTGGATTCAATCGACGCCGTCATTTTAAAAATTGAACCGGCGGATGATGATGAGTCCGTGAAACTGCTGCCGGTCTTTCATCAAAATATTACCAGTCAAAAACCTTTTTTAGGACGCGGAAAGAGGCAGTTAATTGTTTCCGATAAACAATTCGGCGCCAATAACCAAACGCCGCTGAAATGGATGGGCGTTAACTACATTATTGAAGACAATCAATCTATAACCGTTTTATTTATGCTGGATGATAATCTTGAAAAACTACAACAGAATATAAAAAAACTTAGCGCTCAATGTGACACGCTTATTGAAAAAAGAAAAGAACGATTCAAGGAAACGCTGGCGGCGCAAAATATTGAGTTGAATAATAAAGAATTAAACAAAGCCGCTTTATGGGCAAAGTTGTCATTAGACGCCTTAGTAACCAATCAAAGAGGGAAAGGCATTTGGGCCGGCTTGCCCTGGTTTAATAATTATTGGGGCAGAGATACGTTTATCTCCTTAGCCGGGGCATTATTGGTAAGCGGTGAATTTCAGACCGCAAAACAGATATTTGAAAATTTTGCCGACTTCCAATTAACAAATCCCAAAAACAAACTTTACGGACGCATCCCCAACCGCATAACAAATAATGAAGTAATATACAACACCGCCGACGGAACAGGGTGGTTTATCCGTGAGTTGTACGAGTATTATTTGTACACGGCGGATAAACAATTCATTCTAAAAATGTATCCGGCAGTCAAACGGGCATTGGACGGCGCTTTAAAATATCGCACGGATCGGTATGGCTTTTTAATACACGGCGAGGCAGAAACGTGGATGGACGCTACAGGCCCGGAAGGCGCCAGGTCTCCGCGCGGTAATCGAGCCGTTGAAGTGCAAGCCTTATGGTACACAGGATTACAAATCGGACTCCGTCTTGCAAGCTTGCAGAACAATTCAAACGCCGATGCAAAACGCTGGCGCATAGCCGCCGACCGCTTAAAGAAAAATTTTAATACATATTTTTGGAATGACGCGGAACAATGTCTCTACGATCATTTAAATAAAAATAACCAGCCGGACAAATCATTAAGACCAAACCAGATATTCGCCGTTACCGTTCCCGGTCTTTACGGCATTGAGCCGCTGCTGCCGGTCGGGAAACAGAAAAAAGTCGCTAAACGGGTGGCAAGCGATTTAACCTTTGAATATGGCGTAACATCTTTATGGCAAAATGACGTTAACTTCCATCCCTGGCATCACTATCCCCCGTATTATGTTCAGGACGCGGCTTATCATAACGGCACGGTTTGGACATGGCTGGCTGGTCCGGTTATTTCGAGCCTGTTGAAATTTAATCAAACAGAAGCGGCGCAAACGCTTTACTTAAATGAGGCGGAACAGATAATACACAACAACGCCGTTGGAAATTATTCGGAATTGTTGGACGCTTATCCCCGTCCGGGTAAAAAGGTGCCAGATATTTCCGGGACTGTTTCGCAAGCCTGGAGCTTAGCGGAATTTGAACGCAATTTATATCAGGATTTTATCGGGTATCAGCCGATAGCTCCCGAAAACTGTTTTGAACTGACGCCGCATCTTTCTGATAAATTAAATTATGTTAAAACCAACCTGCCGTATAAAAACGGATATTTTGAACTAACGCTTGAAAATACAGAACAGTCGATAAATGCCAGTCTTAAATCAAAGTTGATTGATGAACCAATAAATGGAAAAATATTTTTTAAATATGATAAGAAACCCGTTAATTTAACTGTTAATTCAGGGGGTGTTTGGGAATACCTGCATTTAAAACTGAAACCGAAAAAGAAAAAATCAGAGAATAAGGAGATCTGGAATTTAGCGGCGGTTGCAAAACGCAATTCATTCCCGGTAATAAATCAATTGGAATATGATATTTTAAATCCTGAAGATATTTATTTCCCTGATTATTCAAAAGCAAAAAAAATTATAGCCGGCGGCGATAAGAAAAACGACGATAAGGGTATGAGTGGTAAATATTCTTATCCTTTAAACATTAATTTTAAAAAAGGCATTTTAGATATTCGGGAATTTAGTATATATGACGCCGGTAACGACTGGGGCGTTATTTTAGAAATGAGTAATTTAACGGATCCGGGCTGGCATAAGGAATATGGTTTTCAATTAACTTTTGCCGCTATAGCTGTTTTTGATGCAAGCATAAAAGAAAAAAGAAATCGCAGAATCGGTAAAAATGCAAATTATCGGCTTTCTGCCCGGCGGGCATTCAACCGGATCATTTACGTTGGCGGAGGAATTGAAATTAGGGACGCTGCCAATAAAATTTTAGCTTCTTATGTACCGGTGAAAGATGGTTTCCCCATGGGATTTACAGATAAAAAACAAATAAGTTTTAAATTCCCCAAATCATATTTACCGGGCTTAACCGAAAAAAGCAAAATCACCGTTTTAATCGGAGCGCAGGATGATCACGGCGGCGCGGGGATCGGTGATTTTCGCGCTGTTTTAAAACAAACCGGCGTCTGGCATGGCGGCGGGGCGGCAAACAATAAACGGGCAAGCCGCGTTTATGACGCGCTTGAAATTAATTAAGTAAAAAGTAGGAATTGGGAATTAGCCCCGAGGGGGTCACTGCGCGAGAAGCGGCGCCCTGAGCTTAGCCGAGGGGCAGGAATTGGGAACTGGGAATTTTTTCTTGTATCAGAGTTAAGCGTAGCGGTCTCTGATTCAAAGGGGGGGGGGGTATTACAGCAGGCGTAAGGGCGGCATTTCAGGCAATGATATCGTAATAACAGACGTAAGGTAATGCATTCCTGTCAACGTCGCTACGTATCAGAGACCGCTACGCTTAACTCTGATACGAGGGGTAAGGTGTCCTGCCCGGTTGACCCTACTTAATTAATCCAGCCATTTAATCAAACGTGTTTCGTGTATATTATACAAATCCGGATAGGTCGGCATTACGCGGCAATTGAACCGGTAAGAACCGTTCGACTTTGCTTTAACCAGCGCCCGGTATTCATATTCATATTCTTCGCTTTTGCCGATTAGCCCCATCTGGTGAATTTCCATTTGTTGATGTCCGTGGATAGCGTCCTGGCGTTCCATAATTAATTCAACGCACAAGTCCTCAGGGTTAAGCCCGTCGATATATAGTTTAATGCTAATCTCTTTTGTTTCGCCTGCGCTGAAGATGCGGTCGTCTTCCGCTATTGAACCTGTTTTATTTAGTTTAATAGCAACATGTTTCCAGTGGCGCTGCATCCTGTTTTGCCAGCGGCTGAACTTAAACAATTCGGCATAATCATTTTCAGTATATTTAACGCAGCGTTTTATACCCGGCACATAGTACTGCTGTATATAATTCCAAACCATAGTATGGGCGCTGAATTTAGTAAGTGTAGAACGAAGGGATTCTTTTGCCGTTTTAATCCATTCATGAGGGATGCCGTTTTCATCGCGGTTATAATAACGAGGAATAATTTCATTTTCTAAAGTATTATAAAAAGAAACGCTGTCTTCTAAATCCTGCTGATTGTGATCGGGGTGCTGTTCAACCCCCTTGCCGATTACCCAGCCGTTACTTCCATTATATCCTTCGGGCCACCAGCCGTCAAGGACGGAAAAATTAACTCCGCCGTTAATCGGAACTTTTTGTCCGCTGGTGCCGCTGGCTTCTAAAGGGCGCCGCGGATTATTCAGCCAAACGTCAACGCCGGAAACAAGCGAGCGTGAAGTATTTATTGTGTAGCCTTCTATAAAAGCAATTTTTCCTTTCAATCCCTCTTGGCGGGCGTATTGATTAATAGCGCGAATCAGTTCTTTGCCGGCGTCATTGTAAGGATGCGCTTTGCCGGAAAATAAAAATTGAACCGGTTTTTGCCGGTCGTTTAATATTTTCTTTAAACGCTCAATATCTTTGAACATAAGCGTTGCGCGTTTATAAGGAGCAAATCGTCGGGCAAATCCGATTGTTAAACAATTTTCATCCAAAATTTTATCCGACGCGGGAAAGCCGTGGTCTGGGTTTTTATATCGCTGCAACTGCAGCTCATAACGGCGTCTTAAATGATCGGTCATACTCTTTTTCATTGTCAGCATTGTTTCCCAGAAAATTTCATCGGGGACCTCGTTAATCTTATCCCAATATTGTTTTTCATGAATATGTTCACGCCAATCCTCACCCAGATATATATCAAACATTTTTATCATTTCACGATGCAGCCACGATTCGGTATGAACGCCGTTAGTCACGTGTCCGACAGGCACTTCGGACGTTGGAACGCCGGGATATACTTTTTGCCACATGTGCCGCGAAACTTCCCCATGTAGTTTGCTGACGCCGTTTGCCATGTACGACAGGTTGAGAGCAAGAATGGTTAAAGAAAAATTTTCATGTTGATGTATATTTACATTGCGTCCTAAATCAAAGAAATATGTATCTGACATTTCCAACTCGGGCCAGAAATTTTTAAAATAGCGTTTCATCATATCGAATTCAAAAGCTTCATTGCCGGCAGGGATCGGTGTGTGCGTTGTAAACAGAGTGGTGCTGCGGACAAATTCCAGGGCTATCTTAAATCCCATGCCTTCATTCATTAATTCATAAAGCCGTTCCAAACCTAAAAAAGCGGAATGACCTTCGTTCATGTGAAAAATAGCCGGGTTAAGGTTCATTTTACGCAAAGCGCGCAAACCGCCAATCCCTAAAATAATTTCCTGTTTTATTCTCGTATCGCGCGTGCCCCCATAAAGAGAATGAATGATTGTCTTATCCTCATCGGAATTTTGCTCGACTTCCGTATCTAATAAATAAAGTGAAATGCGCCCAACCTTAACTTCCCATATCTTAATAAAAACATCATGGTCGATAATCGGAAGGCTAACTAACAAAGGATTCCCTTCATCATCTTTAACTAACGAAATGGGCAGCAACTCCAGATCTAATTCCTTATATTGTTCTTGTTGATTGCCGTTTTCATCTATTGTTTGTATAAAATAAGCGTGCTTATACATTAATCCCACAGCGACAAAGGGCAGCCCAAGATCGCTGGCGGTTTTACAATGATCGCCGGAAAGAATCCCCAAACCTCCGGCATAGTTGGGTAAAGATTCATGCAAGCCGTATTCTGTAGAAAAATATGCCGTTAATTGGTTTTTAAGATTGGGATAATTTTCAACGAAACGCGTTTTAGTATTATTCATATAAGCTAAAAAACGAGCGTGAGTTTTTTCAAGACGCTGTATGAAATCCTGATTCTGAGAGAAAGAGCTAAGTTTCTCTCTTGAAACTTTATTTAAAAAAGCAACGGGATTTCTACCCACGGAGCGCCATAATTCCAAATCTATTTCCCGGTACAAATCACGCACATCCGGATTCCAGCTAAACCACATATTTGAAGAAAGCTCTTCAAGAGCTTTCAGGTTTTCGTGTAAATTAAATTTATCTGTCATTGCCAGCCTTTCAAATTATTTTGGAACACTCTATTTTGAGTTACGTTTATAGTTACCGAAAATAGTAAATGGAGCATAATTGCGCAAGTTTTATTATTTATTAAATGTATCTTGAATATTTTCTAAAAAAACATAAATTGTGTCCGATAATTAAATCATTGAAATAAAAGTAACCGTTCACGGTTCAGTGGTTCATAAGTTCGGGGTTCAGGAATTTGAGCCGTTGATTATTCATGAGCTTTGAATAGAGAAGACATAAGCCCGCCTCAGGCGGGTGAAGATATTGAAGCATGGCAGTTGGATGCTTGTCAATTAATCTATAAATGGTTTGTATAAAAGCTATTAGCACTCAGCAGTCAGCTTTTAGTTTTTAATTGCAAACCAACTTTTATTGCAGTATAATTAAACGCTGTGCTCTATGTTTGTTTATGATGATAATATTCCCCGGTTAGACGGGATTATAGAATAAAAATTAAGGAGATAAAAAAGTGACTGAAAACGTGTCAACAATCCTTCCCGAAACATTGCCGATAATGCCACTGCGCAATACTGTAGTTTTTCCGCATCAAATTATCCCTTTAGCGGTTGGGCGTGAAAAATCGTTGAATTTAGTCAAAGGCATTGGCCAAGAAAGTAAAGTTATAGGTTTGATTGCCCAGCGGGACGGCAGGATAGAAGAGCCTGTTTTAGAGGATCTGTATGATTGGGGAACCGCGGCAATGATTTTGAAAAAATTTAAGATGCCGGACGGCAGCGAGCAACTAATCGTACAGGGTATTTACCGTTTTAAACTATTAGAGGTCTTCCAGACAGAACCGTTTTTTGAGGGCTCGGTTATTCAAGTTGAAGATGAATTTGAGATAACGGTTGAGGTTGAAGCGCTGGCAAATAATATCAGGAATGTTTTTCAGAAAATAGTCGATCATACGCCGTATCTTACAAACGAACACCGCGTAATGATTTTAAATACGGAAGACCCTTCAAAATTAACCGATCTTGTCGCCTCTCAGGTAAATTTCAGCGTGACAGAAAAACAGCAAGTATTGGAAACAGTCGACGTTAAAGAGCGCCTTAAAAGAATAAATTATCTATTAAATAAAGAATTACAGATTCTGGAGTTAGGCTCTAAAATTCAAAGTGAAGTGCAGGGTGAGTTAAACAAAACCCAGCGTCAGTATTTTTTACGCGAGCAGCTAAAAGCCATAAAGAAAGAATTGGGCGAGTATGAGGATGAAAGCAATGATATTGAAGAATTGCGCAAAAAAGTAGCGGAAATAAAAATGCCGGAAGATGTAAAAAAAGTCGCCGAAAAAGAACTGAACCGTTTAGCGCGTATGTCGCCGATGGCAAGCGAATATACAGTCAGCCGCACTTATATTGATTGGCTTATAGATATGCCGTGGGACAAAAGCACTCAAGACCGTTTAGACATCAACAGGGCGGAACAGATTTTAAATGAAGATCATTATGGATTGGAAAAAGTCAAAAAAAGGATTCTTGAATATCTTGCCGTGCGTCAGTTAAAATCTGATATGAAAGGTCCGATTTTATGTTTTGTAGGCCCTCCCGGCGTTGGTAAGACTAGTTTAGGTAAATCTATTGCCCGGGCGCTTAATCGAAAATTTTCGCGCATGTCCTTAGGCGGGGTGCGCGATGAGGCGGAAATACGCGGGCACCGCCGCACTTACGTGGGAGCTCTGCCAGGTAGAATTCTTCAGGAAATAAAAAAGGTTGGCTCTAATAATCCGCTGATTATGTTAGATGAAATTGATAAATTAGGCATGGATTTCCGCGGCGATCCATCATCCGCTTTGTTAGAAGTATTAGACCCTGAACAAAATTTTTCATTTGCCGATCATTATCTTGAAGTGCCCTTTGATTTGTCTAAAGTAATGTTTATCGCTACCGCTAATATTATTGATCCGATACCTCCGGCGTTGAAAGACCGCATGGAACTTATTGAGATTAACGGCTATATAGAAGAAGAAAAAATGAACATCGCAGAACGCTTCTTAATACCGAAACAGCTTGATAATCATGGATTAAGTGAAAAGCAGTTAACATACGTTAGAAGCGCTGTGCAATTAATTATCAGCAAATATACACGGGAAGCCGGGGTGCGAAATCTGGAACGTGAAATCGCATCTGTAATCCGGGGCGTTGCCAAGGAAATTGTAGATAAAAAAATCACTAAGCGCCGTATAACGCCAGCTAGAGTGGCAAAATATCTTGGACCGGAACGTTTCTATTCTGAAGTCGCCGAGCGGGTTTCCCGTCCCGGCGTTGCTACAGGTTTAGCCTGGACGCCTGTCGGCGGGGCTATTTTATTTATTGAAGCGACAAGAATGAAAGGCAAAGGCGAACTTATGCTTACCGGTAAATTAGGCGATGTAATGAAAGAATCAGCCTCTGCGGCATTAAGTTATTTGCGCGCAAATTCAGAGAAATACGGTATTGAGGCAGATTTTAAGGAAAAGTACGATACGCATATTCATGTTCCGGCAGGGGCTATACCTAAAGACGGGCCCAGCGCCGGTATTACTATCTTTTCCGCGCTTTATTCGCTGCATTCCAACAAGTGTTTAAAAGATAATTTAGCAATGACCGGTGAAATTACCTTAAGAGGATTAGTGCTGCCGGTCGGCGGTATCAAAGAAAAAGTTATTGCAGCCAAACGCGCCGGTATTAATACGATTATTCTTCCCGAAAAAAATAAAAATGACCTTGAAGATATTCCTAAAAAGAATATCGATAAAATGAAGTTCTTTTTTATAAATGATGTCGATGAATTGATGGAAATAGCTTTTAAAGAGAAAAAAAATGTGAAATCGGATATCCAGACAAATCCTACTGAGAATTTGCAAATACCGGTTTCCCGAAGAGACTCTTTGATTTGACAGACTGTGTTTTTATAACAGACAAAAAATTAATACGTGTTTAATTGGATTTTTTAGAACTGTATATTTTGGAAAAGGCGCAAACACACCCCTAACCCCCCTCAAGAGGGGAATCAGCAATTCCCAACTTGGGAGGGGTTAGGTTAGGGGCGGGTCATAGTCTATTCCACCAATATCTGAAGTATTATAAAAAAATATCCATTCTTATTTGCCCTTTTCGCCTTGACGTCATTATATTAAAACCTTTAATTACAACTCTATTTTAATCAGTGGAATAATCAACAGCTAAAGCAGGCTATTTTTATGGATGAATTTAAAACAAATGTAAATTTGGCGCGGGAATATTTTGATGGTGAGAATTATTCAGACGCCTTAAAAACATACTTAAAGGCGTTGCAATCTGCCCGGGAAGATTCAGACAGGGCGGTCGTTTGGGCGGAATTAAGCTGGACTTTCTATCAAATGGATGAGTATGAGCGGACTATTGGGGCGATTGAAAATACACTTAAATACAATTCGCACTATGCATCCAGGGAAGACCTCTACCGCCTGCAAGGCTATTGTTATCTTGGATTAATGAAAGACGACCTGGCAATGGACTATCTTAAAAAATCCCTACAAATTGACAGCCACTCTGAAAAGCAGAAAATAGCTAAGTACGAGCTGGCAAAATTATATTTTAAGGAAAAAGAATATACTCCGGCAAAAGATCTTTTTGATGAAATAGAGGATTACTTTTTTGAAAATAAAAAAGACTACTGGTTTTCCATTTTATTTTTTAAAGGTTTCATATTATACTACACTAAACGAAACGATGAAAGTAAGAATACTTTTGATAAATTGCTAAAAAACGCTGCTGACGATCCGCTAAAGGCAGCGGCGCTCTTTGGATTAGCCTTTATTGCATTTGACAAAAAAGATTATTTAACGACAATAAATTTATGCGAAATACTTACGGATAAGGACCCTGATTTTTTTGACATGGAAACAGTTGGGTTTTTAACGGCGTCTTCTTTTTACTACCTTGGAAGGAATGATGTTTTTGAAAAATATTACACCCAGCTTATTATGAAATATCCAAAAGGACGCTATAGGAACGAATTGGAAAGTTTAGCTAAAGATAAAGATGTTTCCACTAAAAAGGATAAATAGCGGATCATTAAAGTTTTTATTAACTTTAGACGCTTTAGGCATTTTGAATAGGGTAAACTTTACCCCGACTGGGATTCTTAATTAATTCAACAATTTATTAATTCAAATACAAGACGAGACAATCTATAAATCCAATTCTTCACCAATTCATGGCTCAGTTGCAAATTTAGGGGGGCAACTTTAATACCTCCTGAATTTACTAATTTAATTGTTTTTCCATTCCATCCTTATTTTTAG
>JAUXGF010000204.1 GCA_030622395.1 Calditrichaceae bacterium | reverse complement strand
TATTATTGACGTTATAAGATTTCTCACTCCGTTCGAAATGACATTTTGGGTGTTCTGCAACAGCGTTAATCAGGACGGTCTCTGATACGTAATGACGCTTCGTTAATCTTTATAACGAGTTTATGTACCCACCTGTAAGATTCTACTTTTTACTGATAATTTCTATTTTTTATATAATATTAATTTGTTATATTTACAAACACTCAGGGCTTATTGACATAATAAAAGATAAAGGCTTTCAACGCTCATCTGTTAGTAAACAATCCAAAGCTAATAAATGCTGAACGCTGATAGCTGATAGCTGAACGCTTTTACATAAAACAATTAATTTATAAATACACAAAACTAATGAGGAATGATATGAAACCTATCGAACGACGTTTATTTTTAGACCGTTTTTTAACTTATGTTAAATACGACACCCAGTCCAGCGAAGAATCGGACACTTACCCAAGCACCTTAAAGCAGCTTGAGCTTTCCAAAAAACTCGTAGGGGAATTAAAAGAATTAGGCTTGAAAGACGCTGAGCTTGTTGAACACGGTTATGTATTTGCCACCCTGCCTTCAAACGTTGACTATAACGTGCCCACAATCGGTTTAATCGCCCATGTGGACACCTCTCCCGACGTCAGCGGAGAGAATGTAAATCCGGTTACCACTAAAAACTATCAGGGCGGCGATATAGTATTAAAAAACGACACAAGCCAGGTGATTGAATTTGATATGAATCCTGCATTAAAGAATTGTATCGGGCATGATATTATCACCACCGACGGCACAACCCTTTTAGGCGCAGATAACAAAGCCGGTATTGCTGAAATTATGGGAGCGCTGACCTACCTGATAGAAAACCCTGAAATTAAACATGGAAAAATCAGAGTCTCTTTTACAGTTGATGAAGAAGTCGGCACAGGTACGGAGCATTTTGACGTTAAATATTTTGGGGCGGATTTTGCTTACACTATCGACGGCGAAACACTCGGAGAAATCGAAGACGAGACATTTTGCGCCGATACGGCAATCGTAAAGATACACGGAGTAAATGTCCATCCCGGCTACGCTAAAAATAAAATGATTAACGGTATGAAAATAGCCGCCGAATTAATCGGGAAATTACCAAAGGATACTATGTCGCCCGAAACTACTGAAAAGCGAGAAGGCTACCTGCATCCCCACGCGCTTAAAGGCGCCGTTGAATTAACCGAAGTCACATTTTTAGCGCGTGATTTTACCGTTGAAGGATTAAAGGAAAAGGAAGATTTTCTCAAAAATATCTGTGATGAGCTGTCAAAGAAATATGCCCCCGCCTCTGTTGAAATGGAAGTAAAGGAATCTTACCGCAATATGAAATACAAAATCGACGAACAACCGCATGTGGTTGATTACGCTTTGGAAGCCGTTGAACGAAGCGGTGTTAAGCCGATTAAAAATTTAATCCGCGGAGGAACGGACGGGGCGCGTCTTTCATACATGGGACTGCTCACGCCTAATGTTTTCACCGGCGGACATAATTTCCACAGTAAAAAAGAATGGGTATCAATTCAGGATATGGAAAAAGCGGTGGAGACAATCGTCAACTTAGTTCAGATTTGGGCGGAAAAAAGTAAATAACCAATCCCGGTTTCAGATAATTTTTATAGAACAAAGATAACGTGGATAACAATGATTCTCACTGATATTTAACATCTAAATAAAATCAGCGTGAATCCGCATAATTAGTGCCTGAACGAAAACACTTTTTCTTGTCATTTCGATCGAAGGGAGAAATCTGTAACTTCAATAATTCCAAGGGATGTAAGATTTCTCACCCGATAAATCGGGATTCGAAATGACAAAATAGTGCTTTTTCGTTCAGGCACTAATTAGTATAATCCGTGTTAGGGCGCTAATCCCAATTTTTTTGATATAATAAATAATTGGGTCTATGTCGAATAGTGTGGGTAGTTTGTTCTGAGATATCAATAAAAGCCAACAAATGTCATTTCCCCGAAGGGGTGGCTTTACCACGACGAGAAATCTTAAATGCAGCGTTTTGATTATTATTTTGTATATATCATGACCAATTGGAGTAATAAAGTAATATATATTGGCGTTACAAATGATTTACGTAGAAGATGATGAACATAAGCACAAAATTATCAAAGGGTTCACACAAAAATATAATGTAAATAAGCTAATATATTTTGAAACATTCCAGGACATCCGCCTGGCAATCGCAAGGGAAAAAGAAATCAAGAAATGGAGACGCGAAAAGAAAAATAAATTAGTTAAGTTGAAAAACCCTGAATGGAGAGATTTAAGCTTTGATTTTGAGTAGTAAGATTTCTCACCCTCCCAAAGCGTCAGGATTCGAAATGACAAATGGGTTTAGATAATTAGAAATTACCCAACCAAATCGACATAGAGCCAAATAATTTTTGATTAATTCCAAAATGGTAGTATATTTGTGGTATGAAAGTAAAAACATCACTTACACTATCAGAAGAGCTAATTTCGATCATCGACAAAAAATCGACCACCTATAAAAGTCGATCTGATTTTATCGAGAATGCCTTGTGGACTTATCTGAATTATCTTATTCGTCATGAAAAGAATAAACGAGATTTGAGAATTATAAACGAAAATTCAGATTCCCTTAATCGGGAAGCTCAAGACGTTTTAGATTATCAGGCCCTAATTTGAATCGTGGTGATTTATATCGGGTAAGCCATCCGAGCTCAAGTGATCCCAAAAAGTCACGTGTATTTGTTGTTATTAGTCGTCAGATACTAATTGAATCAAAATTTTCAACAGTAATTTGCGCTCCTGTATATACTCGGTATGATGGTTTATCAACTCAATTACCAGTGGGTGTTACTGAAGGATTAAAGCATGATAGTAGTATCCATTGCGATGAACTTGTGAGCCTTCCAAAAAACAAATTAACAAATTTCATAGGCAGTCTTTCTGAAGAAAAGTTACTTGAATTGAATGAAGCGCTTAGGATAGCTTTGGAAATATTGGATTAATATCGAAAACCATATTGAGCCTTAATTGTTCCACCTGACATTTTCCGCTTCGCTCTAAAATCTCAAACGTTCTATGAAATTCCAAATATCTTTTGTTATTAATAAAGCACAGGTAAATTAGAATAATAAAATGCATCCCCTTTCAATCAATAAAATCAGTGATAATGTTTTAACTATTAAATGGAGCGATGATCACGAAAGTATTTATTTTGCAGATCACTTGCGAAAAAACTGTCCCTGCGCTGTTTGTGAAAAAGAACGTTCCCACAAAAATAAAGTTAATGATTTAAAAACTGATGCGGACAGCGTCACCTTTTCAGGTTGGGAAATGACCGGCCGCTATGCCGTTACTTTTCAATTTAGCGACGGTCATAAAACCGGAATATTTACTTATGAGAAATTGCGCAATTTATGCCAGTGCGACCTTTGTAATGAAAACGTCATCCGCTTACAAGGCCCTTTGCGGCAGGGTTTTTAAACTATGTTGAGATAGTTATTAATGGAAAACTCCCCGCATATTGCCGGTTTTACAAAATTCTTATTGAACTTTAGATAGGTGGAATATTAAGACCCACCCATCTTATGTTCTACAAATTCCTTTTTTACGTCTTGCATAAAAAAACCTTTTAATTTAAATTGATTGCCTTAATCAGCCACCGTAGCTCAGTTGGTAGAGCAGTTCACTCGTAATGATCAGGTCGTCCGTTCGAATCGGATCGGTGGCTCTTTTTCTGTTTTTAATAATAATTCATTATATGTAAAGAGTTTGAGTATTGGAGTGATGGATTAATGGAGTGATGCAAGAATGGAATTTTGAAAAATTGGTGTGATAGTTTCTCTGCAATAGAAATAGGAATACAACCATTTAGCCATTCAACAATTCAATAATTCAATAATTCAATAATCCATTTCTTTTAAATATAATTCAATAATTTTTCAGGAGGAAAAATGAATCACAAATTAAAAAGTATTTCGTTTAGCATCTTAATTTTGGCTTTCTCTTTTAGCAGCATGTTTATCTCCGGCTGCTCGAAAACCAAAACAGTAACCACCGGCGACGGATACACCTACGAAACAGTTGAAGGCGATCCGCTGAAAGCGCGTATTTACACTCTTGATAACGGTCTTAAAGTTTACATGACCGTTTATAAAGACGCGCCGCGAATTCAAACCTGCATTCCGGTAAAAGTAGGTCATAAAAACGATCCTGCCGACAATACCGGCATGGCTCACTATTTAGAGCATCTTATGTTTAAGGGCAGCGATGAAATTGGCACTATTGATTGGGAAAAGGAAAAAGTTGAACTTGATAAAATATCCGACCTGTTTGAAGTGTATCGCGCAGAAACCGATTCCGCTAAACGAATAGCTATTTACCATCAAATAGACAGCGTATCCGGAGCCGCCTCTCAACTTGCCTTAGCTAATGAATATGACAGAATGCTTGCCTCTATCGGCGCGACCGGCACCAATGCTTTTACCTCAGTCGAACAAACGGTTTATATCAACAACGTTCCAAATAATCAATTGGACAAATGGTTAAAGATCGAAAAAGAACGTTTTCAGGATCTGGTTACGCGTCTTTTTCATACTGAGCTCGAAATTGTTTATGAAGAAAAAAATATGAGTCTTGATAACGATAGGCGTAAAGCCTCTGAAGCGCTGCTTGCCGGTCTGTTCCAAAAACATCCTTACGGAACGCAAACAACTCTGGGCAGGGTTGAACATTTAAAAAATCCATCGCTTAAAAAAGTAAACGGCTATCATGACACTTATTATGTTCCCAATAATATGGCTATTTGTCTTTCCGGAGATTTTGATCCCGATGAGGTTATTAAAAAAATCGACAATACATTCGGACAACTTCAGCCTAAAGATGTTCCGGTTTACACACCGCCGGTTGAAGAGCCGATCGCAGAACCAATCGTAAAAGAAGTATTGGGACCGGATGCAGAGTTTATTTCCATGGCTTTTCGTTTCCCCGGTATCGACTCAAAAGAAACCGACCTGCTAACTATGATGGATATGATATTATCAAACAGTCAGGCGGGTTTAATCGATCTCAATCTAAATCAAAAACAAAAAGTAATAGGAGCGTATTCATATCCCAGGATAATGAAAGATTATTCCTATCACGCTCTGGGCGGACGCCCGCGTCAAGGTCAGGAATTAGAACAGATAACTCAATTGCTTCTTTCTCAAATCGATTTGGTTAAAAAAGGCGAATTCCCTGATTGGCTCCCGCAGGCTATAATCAATGATTTAAAATTAAACCAACTGCGCGGCTATGAACGCAACTGGAGCCGGGCTTATGCTATGGCTAACGCCTTTATTCTGGATTTATCATGGGAAGATTATACTGATAAATTGAACCGGCTGTCTCAAATTACCAAACAGGATATTATCGATTTTGCCAATCAATATTACAATGATAATTATGTGGTTGTTTATAAACGCACCGGCAAAGATGAAGACGTCAAAAAAATAAGCAAGCCTAAAATTACTCCGGTAAATGTTAACCGCGCTGATCAATCAACATTTTTCAAAGATGTTCAGGCTATAGAAGTGAAAGATATTCAACCTGTATTTGTAGATTTTGAGAAAGACATAAAACAATTTTCTATAAAGAATAATATTCCGGTTTTTTATAAAGAAAATTCAGAAAATGATCTTTTTCAGCTTTATTACCTCACGGATATGGGGACTGATAACAACAAAAAATTAGGTATTGCCCTGGGTTACTTAAGATATCTCGGCACTTCCGAGTACAGTCCGGAAGAGATCAAACAGGAATTTTACAAAATCGGCTGCTCATTTAATGTAAATAGTTCAAGCGACCAGGTATGGGTTAGATTAAACGGATTAAAAGAAAATTTCCAGGCGGGGGTAAAACTCTTTGAGCGCCTTTTAGCTGACGCTCAGCCTAATCCTGAAGC
>JAUXGF010000319.1 GCA_030622395.1 Calditrichaceae bacterium | reverse complement strand
TCTTCTCTTTCAATTTGTCCTCCTTGTAATTAAAGGTTAATTTAATTTTAGGAGGAATATTGTCAAATAACAAAGAAATATTTCTTAAAAAAGTACCATTTCTAGAGAACTAGTACATTACGCAGAAAACCGTGGACAGCAAAACCCAAACCTCGGTAAACACCAAATGGTTTTATCTGCAAACTACCACAGGTAACAACGTGAAGCTGGCGCTTACGGTCAACGACGAACTTAGCGCGGCGCGGCTGTTCGAAATCTCATTGACCTTTATGCACCCCAAAACTCTGGCTGAATTAAAAGCCAGCGCCGCACAGCGCACGGAACAGTTAACTGAAATGCGGCGCTATGCGGAAATCAGCGTCCATATTCTTTACGGGCTGGCGGCTCTCTTTTTCCTGTTTGTACTCTTTATACTTGTACAGGCTGTCATCCAAAAAGGAAAAGACCGCCATACCCGTAAATTACTGTTGGCTGAAATCGGAAAACGAGAGGAACTGGTGGAAAACGGGCATTTTGTTACCGCCCATGAATTAGCGGAGAAGTATCTCAAATATTTTCCCGATGATACCGGCATCCGCGCCTTTCATCATCGTTTGCTGGACTTTACCAACAACGATCCCAAAACGGCACAGTCCGCCTTTGTGGAAGCCCGCAAGTTGAAGGCGCGTTTAACCGAGCACGCAAACGAGCCGCATAAGTTGCTGCTCAGCGGGAATGAAAAAGATAATCTTAAAGCGCTGTTGCCCTATCATCCGGAATTGAATACAGCCTATAATAAATTACTGCAAATAGAGGAGCGAACGCAGGTCCGTCAAAATCTGGATGTTCAATTAACGGAGCTGCAGAGCGCTTTACGCGGCGGGTATCTCTCTAAAGCGGGGCATGTTCTGGAACAAATCGAAGCGCAGCATCCGGATACGCCGGATTTGGAAGCCTGGCGAAAAGAACTGGATATAAAAAAGCAGGAAGCGCAATCCGCCTTTAATCAGCTTTCGCAGGTTTTCCAAAGCGGACACATTGCCAATGGAAGCAATGAACTAAACCTGTTCCTGGATAAATATAAGGATGACGCCCAGGCGCTGGACTTAAAGCAGGGTTTGCAGCAGTCACAAGGTTTAACAAAACTGCGCTTACGCTGGACAAGCCGCTCTGCGCCGCTGGATTTATTCCTGCAAAACGAAGTCATTATAGGAAGGTTGGATGAAGGGGCGGCGCCTCATATTGCCTTTGACGACCGGCGCATCAGCCGTAACCATGCGGTCATCAAAATCAACGGAGACCGTGCGGAAATCACAGACAACGGCAGCACAGGCGGCACCTATCTGGACGGGCAAAAGATAACTTCCGCCGTCCTGTCGGATCGCAGTATTTTAAATTTAGCCAAGATCAAAGAGTTTAAAGTTTTAGAAACGCTCGATACGCAGGGCAAAACAACGGGATTGATATTAAGCGGTAAAAATGAGAACTACGGGGTTGTATTCAGCACCCTGTCGTTTACTTTTAAAAATAGCGCGATGGATAACAGCAAAGACGAGTACACCGTATACAGTGACAGGAATCTGGCTTTGTTAGCCTGGGCAAACGGGTTTGCCGCGCTCAATCCGGATAAAACCATTGTCGCCGGTAATGAAAGAATAACCTTGGAGGCTTTATGATGAATAGAAACTTTGGATTAGTTTTAATAGCCGCATTTATATTCGGATGCGGCGCTAATAAAGGACTGCAGAATAAATCCGGAACAGCGCTAAGCCGTCCGGAAGCGCAGTCTCTCGAAAATAAGAAAAACGATCCTTCAATCTATTGGGGAGAGGGCATAGCTACCATTGAGAATAAGGATCTGGGCAGCGCCCGCGAAACAGCCAAAGACCGCGCCCTGCACGACTTGTCCAGGAAGATCAAAGTAAACGTCGAGACGGATATTTCACAGGTGATTGAAAGCGGCATGAGCGGCTCTTCTGAAGATATCCGGGAATTGTTTACCCAAAAAGTGCGCACCTATACGCAGAGTGTACTGACCAACACAAAAGACCATTTCGTGGAAGATTATCCCTCTGCCGGTAACTGTACGTTTTTTGTGTATATGTCCAAAGCGGAATACCGGCAAAAAGTCAATGAAGATTTAAAGATGAAGAAATCGGCTATCCGGAATACCGTGGAAAACGGCGACGCCGCCATGGTTCGCAGCGATTTTATGATTGCCGCCAATCATTGGGCGAATGCCCGTGAGCAGTTAAATAGCTTTTTTGGGGATTTGCCCTTACAGGATGATCTGGATAAGAACGGCAAAACCGAAGTGGTGCATGCTTACCTGCAGGAAAAAATGGGTAACCTGTTTGGCAATATCGAGCTCACTTTTCTGAATGACCAGATTTCTTACGACGCCGGCGGCGTTCTCACTAAAAAGCCGATTGTCCAGGCTAAATATGTGGACGCCAATGGCAATCCGCAATCCATAGCCAACCTTCCTCTTAAGGTGGAATTCACCGGCGGCAAGGGCAGGGTAAACGGAAATGTTCTCACATCCACTTACGGGGAAGCCGAGCTGCCGTTATCTGTTGATGCGGCTTATCCGCAGACAGTGATTGCCGTGAGCATCGATAAAAACGCGGTTAATGGGCTAAGTGATTTTGGTCTGCCCCGGCTTTCCGAAGCGAAAATGACCATAGAGAAAATTAAGACAATTGCCATTGCGGTTTCTTTCCAAAACCAATCCAGCCGTTCAACTCCTGACGGGCTGCTAAATGAAATCAAAAATATGATGTTAGCCAAAGGTTACCTGACTGTAGATTTTACTGTCGGCGGCTCTCAGGTTACGCAAATGGATTTAGCGAATGCATCCAAATCCAATGCGGATTATTTGATGATCGTTTCACTTAAAACATCAGGCGCCGGAACGGTAGGCGGGTATGCCAATATGTTTACATCCAATGTTTCCGGATTTGTATCGCTGTATAAATTGCCCCGCGGGGATCAGTTAGCCACCGACCAGGTTAACGCGGCAAAGGGCTTTGGCGTTTCGGCAAGCGTGGCAGGCTGGGACGCTTATGGTAAGATAAAAAACAACGCGCTGGAAAAGACCGGGCGTATTATAGAAAGCGCATTGTGATGCAATATTGTATGAAATGTTCCGGCAGCCTGGACCCGTTCTATAATTATTGTCCATACTGCGGATATGAGGCTCCGCGCGGCACCATCATGCCCGACGCCCAACCGCAGGAATTGACCGAAGGTATTTATTGTGTGCATTGCGCTAAGCTCAATGTAAAAGACGGTCTTTTCTGTTCGGACTGCGGGAAGCATTTGTACGAAAAGCCGACAGGCACATCCTGTATTTGTCCGAAGTGTGGTAAACGCAATAATTCTAATGCTGACTATTGCCATAAGTGCAGCGAGAACCTTACAGATTGGTTTGCCATGCGTGGGAACATCGCAAAGGAATTAGGCTGCCGTGGTTCTTTTGTAATGCACGAGACCCTGAATGATTTGTATTATCATTTTATCCGCAAAGATACGATTACCTTAGGGCGATCAGAAAACAACGATATTGTACTGCCTTCCGGCTGGGTATCCGGCAGCCATTGCCTGATTGATTTAAAACACTGGAAAATCCGGGATGACAACAGCACTAACGGCACCTTCACCAACCGTAAAAGCGACCGCTTACGAAAACTGTCTTTAGATTTAGTGCAGGAATTTAATGTTGCCGGTGTGTTTACTTTTACAGCGATTAAAAAAGGCCGCTTATTCATCATCAGACTAACCGCCATTCTGGATCAGGAAGGTGTGAAGCGTGAGGGACAGATCGACGCCCTCAATGAATTACGTAAGCATTATTTCATTCTGATTGGCGGTGATGGAAGTATTGATATTCGCAAAATGGATGGCGAAGCGCTGACTGCCGGCGATGAGCGGATGGAATTTTTTACCGTGACGGTGCATAAAGACGGCTGCTTTTTCAGCGATGAAGACCGTGATATAAAAGATAAACTGTTATTAAAGAAGTATAATAATTTACCGGTAAACTGGCAGTTTGAGTTTAGTGAGTAGGAAGTAGGAATTTGTAATTAGGAATTAGCCCCGAGGGGGTCGCTGCGCGAGAATCAGGAATTGGGAATCTTCTTGTATCAGAGTTAATCGAAGCGGCCTCTGATACGATGGAAATTATGGGCTCAGTTGCAAATTTAGGGGGCAACTTTAATACATCCTGAATTTACTAATTTAATTGTTTTTCCATTCCATCCTTATTTTTAGATAATTTAATAAGGTTTTTCCCGGTTCCTGTTTCAATTATCTAATAATGTTTTTTTAAAAACCTTATCTTTATTTGCAACCTTAATACAAATAATTTACATCCCAATCCTGAACCATATTACCTTATTTAATGGGCTGAATTGT
>JAUXGF010000415.1 GCA_030622395.1 Calditrichaceae bacterium | reverse complement strand
TGGCCAGGGAATTAACTCGAAAGGTCTATGGTATGACAAAGAAGACCAGGTTTGCTCATGACTTCGGGTTGAAGAGACAAATTCAGGAAGCAGCGGGCCCTGAACCCTGAACGGTGAACTATAAACCTGTGAACGCTTACGTAAAGAGGAACTGATGCCGATACTTATTAAAAATGCAGAATATTTAGTAGGAAAACACAATCAGATTGAAAAAAATATAGACATTCTTATTGAAGGCGCTTTTATTTCTAAAATTGCATCTTCAATTAAAACACCTGTGGGAGCTGAAATAATCGACGCCAAAGGAAAAATAGTGGCGCCCGGTTTTATTAACTCCCACACCCACCTTTACCAAAATTTACTTAAAGGGAAAGATGACCGTCTCTCTTTAACCAACTGGGCAAATGACGTAATATTTCCTCTCGGTCAGACAATCATGACAAAACTTAATAACGAGGAAGCCAAAAGAATCACTTACTTATGGTCTTTGTTGGCGGGTATTGAGGCGATTAAAAGCGGCACCACCTGCGTATTAGACATGGACCTCAGGCATATTGATGTGATGCGCGGCTGGATAGACCTGGGATTACGTGGAGTTTGCGCCCGTACCTGCGTTGACAAATGGGTTCCGCAAGGCCTGGTGGAAAAGCCCGCCGAACAATATGCCAAAATAGAGGAGCTGATTAAAAATTGGCATCAAACCCCAACTGACGCGCCGCTGGTTTCGGTATTTTTAGGACCGTCGGCACTATTTACCTGTTCCGAGACGCTGCTCAGGTGGGTTGTTGAAACCGCGGAAAAATATGATACGGGGATTCAAATCCATGTATCCGAAACCGAATGGGAAGTCGGGCATATTAAAGAGGAATTTGGACTGCGGCCGGTTGAATATCTCGATAAATTAGGTTTTTTAAGTCCCCGCGTCAGTTTGGTTCACTGCGTTCATCTTAACGAAAGAGAAATTTCGCTTATCGCCGAAAGCGGTGCGAAAGTGGCGCACTGCCCGAAAAGTAATATGAAATTGGGCAACGGCACAGCCCCGGTAATCGAGATGCTGAAACAGAATATCCCCCTGGCATTGGGAACCGACGGGGCGGCTTCAAACGACCTTCTTGATATGTTTGAGGAAATGCGCGTTGCCGCCTTACTGCAAAAAGTGAAACAGGAGGATGCATCCGTCATCGGCGGAGAAGATGTATTTAAAATGGCGACTGCCAACGGGGCAGCGGTTTGCCGTACAAATTCCGGGCATATTGCAGAAGGTAAATTAGCGGATCTACAGTTAATCAATCCAAACCAGGCCCACTTAACACCACATCACGATATTATAAATACGCTGGTTTATTGCGCCCGGGCCAATGATGTGGAAACGGTAATAATTAATGGCAAAATAGTTATGAAGGAAAGGATTATTAAGACTATCAACGAAAATGAGGTGCTGCGCGAAGTGAATGCCATGCAAAAATGTAAACGCTTACAAATTTAATAAGGAGCAAGAGATTTTATGAGCAATAATCTAAAAAAGGAATTGGAAAAGATAGTCGGCCCGGAAAATGTATGCGATGAAATGGTGGAACGTATTTGCTATTCGCGCGATTGCGGGCCCGATAAAGCCGGTATCCCGGACATTATCGTCAAACCGGGAAATACGGAAGAGATTGCGGGGGTAGTGAAGTTGGCCAATAATCTAAAAAAACCAATTTTCACCTGGGGACGCGCCACCACTTTTTTAGGGAGCGGCGTGCTGCAGGGCTGCATATTATTATCAACCGCCCGGCTGGATAAAATCATTAATATAGATACTGAAACCCTGACGACCACCGTGCAGGCTGGGGTTATCTGGCATTCCATCGATGCGGTTTTGAAGAAAGATAACTGGGAACTGTTCATTCCTGGCGGGGGTGGATTGTTTTCCGGAACGGTCGGCGGCTCAGTGGCGGTAAATGTAATTCCCCATGCTATCACGGAATACGGCATGACCGGCGACCACATATTGGGATTTGAAGTGGTGCTGCCCGACGGCACTATAATGCGTACCGGCGCTTCGGCCAATCCCCATTGTTTTCCCGTAGAGCGCTACACGAACGGACCTGACCTGTCCGGTTTATTCATCGGGGCTTACGGCACACTTGGAATTATTACAGAGATAACCTATCGTATCCGAAAAATCCCGGAAGCGGAGCAGTTTGCTTTTTATGCTTTCGCCGATTACGGCAAAGCGCTTGAAGCTGTGAATGAAATTCAGAAAGAAGGCGCGGCAACATTTGTGGTGGGGCTGTTTGCCGGCCCAAAACCGAAAGACGTTGAGGGCGAAGCCTTTATTCATATTATTATCCGGGACAACAAACAGGAAGCTGCCAAACGGCTGCAATTGACCAGAAGCCTGTGCGAAAATAAGGATGGCGTGGAACATGATGCTTTCGGCACTAAAAAATATTGGCGGGATCATATGTATTCCTGGCTTCGCAATGTCGCGCCGGGTCCTTATTACCAGGGTGCTCCTTACATGTGCCCCGAAGTGGCGGGCTTTATGCCTACGCTGCAGTTAAAAGAATCTCTGGCTCTTTTATATGAATATGTGAAAAATCATAAAGATGAATTTG
Organism: Calditrichaceae bacterium; assembly: GCA_030622395.1. GTDB lineage: Bacteria > Calditrichota > Calditrichia > Calditrichales > Calditrichaceae > JAUXGF01. Next base: position 724 of record JAUXGF010000415.1, on the reverse strand, counting down.
AAAAATTTGACATTCTGATCAAGGGTTTTGACGTCTATTTTACCCGTAACGGAGCTTATCTTTGGATTGATACTCTGTATAATGAAATGAAAGAAGATTCCTGGAAGTACGGTTTAGAGCTTCGCGGAAAGCTTTGTGATTTAATGTATATTAAAGGGAAAATGTCTCCCGGTGGTTTGGGAGCCGGGGTCGCGCCCCATGCCATGCCCAAATTAGGGACATACTTCGCGTTCCTGAAACAATTAAAGAAAATGATGGACGTCAATAATATATTAAATCCCGGAGTGCTGTTTCTGGACGGAAAATAACGCCGTTAAGGAAGGAATATTATACATGGAAAATAATCTCACATCAAAAAAAGTTGATATATACGCCTGTCTGCGTTGTGCTTTTTGTTATGATTTTAGTAAGATCGGTCAATACTTCATGTGCCCTGCTTTTGCAGGAACGGGCTATGAATCTTATACCGCGCGCGGGAAAATGAATTTAGGACGCGCCCTTGTTGATGGCGTAATTGATTACGACGCCGATATTGCCAAGCGGGTATATGCCTGTACGGAATGCGGCGCCTGTGAAGCAAACTGCCTGAAATATCTGGATCTGTTGACCGTGTTTACTAAAATGAAAGAAGAACTTGCCCAATTGGGATTATGCCCGGTTGGATTACAACAAACCAATAACTCAATTTCGGAAGAAGGCAATATTTATCAGAAACCCCGCTCGG
>JAUXGF010000360.1 GCA_030622395.1 Calditrichaceae bacterium | reverse complement strand
TAGTCCCGCCGCGTAACTCTATCAATTTAATGCCCGTGATCCCGATAGTAGAAATTTCTGCTTTAACATCTTTTTTAATAGGAGTTCCTTTGTTTATTCCCACTGTAACGATAATACGGTTAATATCTTCCGGATCAACCCGGATGTCTTTTATAGCGCCGACCTTAATACCTAAATATTTTACGGAACTTCCTACATCAAGTCCGCTTACCGAAATATTTTGGTATGCTATGTAGTAAACATCTTTTTCTTTAAAGAATCTGCTGATTGAAATTACAAAAATAGCGGCTATGAAAATTAACAGGGCGCTGGAGATAAAAATTCCCAGCCGTATTTTTTGGGATCGTGTAATCATAATACATTCAAATCCATAAAAATAATTCTAAAAAGCATAAAACTACCATTAACATAATTTCAGAAAACCAAAATAGCAATCTTTATTATAATAATGTAATACTTCAGTGAGGGAGTGAAATATTAAGACCCACCCCTAGCCTCTCCCAAGAGGGGCATTGCTTATTCCCCTCTTGGGAGGGGTTACCCCGAGTATCGGGATGCAAGCAAGGGTGGGTTTGTGTTATTCCAAGCATACACTCAAATAAATCCACACCCCGACATTGACGGTATTACATAATAATGGCTCAACGCTCTAATCCCTCACCAATCCATCACTCCAATTCTTAAATATGGATAGCCTGTCCTTCCGCGCTGCCTGCCGCTTCCATAATCATTTCCGAAAGCGTGGGATGGGCGTGCATGATTTTGCTTAATTCTGCCGCTGTAGTTTTAAGCGCTTTTGCCACTGTAAGTTCGGCAATCAATTCCGTAGCCTCCGTCCCAATAATATGTGCGCCTAACAATAAGCCGTCTTTCTTATCAAAAATTAATTTAACCATCCCGTCGCGCGCCCCGATTGCGCGCGCCTTGCCCGAAGCGGAATATGGGAATCGTCCGATCTTTAATTCGTATCCGGCTTCCAATGCTTTATCCTCGCTAAACCCGATACTGGCAACCTGCGGCTGGCAATAGGTGCAGCCGGGAACGCTGTTATAATCCACAGGATGCGCCGACAAACCCGCTATCTTTTCCACACAAGCAATGCCTTCATGCGAAGCCACATGGGCTAAAAGCGGCGCGCCGATAATATCGCCGATTGCATAAATTCCTTTGATATTAGTCTCATACCATTCATTAACGGTTATAAAGCTGCATTTGTGTTTAACTCCCGCCGCTTCTAAATTTAAGTTTTCTACATTACCTTGTACGCCGATAGCCATTAAAGCTTTTTCCGCTTTAAGAACCTCTGTCGCGCCGCCGGTTGAAATTGTTACTTCTACTCCCTCGTTAGTCGTTTTTAGACTCTCCACTTTAGCGGACGTATGCGCTTTTATACCGATTTTCCTAAAACTTTTGCCTAATATTTCTGTGATCTCTTTATCTTCAACCGGCAGCAGGCTGTCAAGCATTTCAATAATTGTGATTTTAGCGCCAAGCATATTATATAAATAGGCAAATTCAATACCGATAGCTCCGGCGCCGATTACTATCATTGACTCAGGCTGATCTTCTAAAATCATAGCTTCTTTACTGCTGATAACCTTATCGCCGTCAATTTCTATGCCGGGGATACTGCGGGGACGCCCGCCTGTTGCAATGATAATATGCTTTGCGGCAAGATCGGATTGTTTGCCGTCTCTGCCGGTAACTGCAACCAAACCTGTTTGTTTTATTTGAGCCTCTCCGTAAATAACGTCGATTTCATTTTTACGCATCAGGAATTCCACACCTTTGGAATTAGCGTCGGCAACCCTGCGGCTGCGTTTGATAATTCCGCTGAAATCAATGGAAATGTCTTCAACCTTAAAGCCGTAATTTTTAGCTTGTTTAATTCCTTCATAAATCTCCGCGCTTTTAAGCAGCGCTTTAGTCGGGATGCATCCCCAATTCAGGCAGACTCCGCCCAACTTTTCCCGTTCAATTAAAGCGGTTTTCAATTTCAACTGTGCAGCGCGGATAGCGGCAACGTAACCGCCCGGTCCGGAACCAATAATTAGAACATCATATTCTTTAGACATTGAATCTCCCACCATTTGTTTTATTTCAATTTTACATGGTTGTTAGAAATTTGAATAAATGTTTAAGATAGAAGTGACAATAAAAAAAGTCAAGCATAAGTTCATTTAAAGGTCAGTGACGGGGTGGAAAATGTTGTTGACTTAAGGGAAAGGACGCTTGTTTTTGAATATCGAATATTGAACAAGGAATGTCGAATTATGAAGCTTAAGATGATATTTCCTTATTTTTCCTCGTATCAGAGTTAAGCGGAGCGGTCTCTGATACGTCGCGACGTTTCAATATCATTGATTGGAATATATCGCCCTAATCATGAAAAATATCCGATTTCCAATTTAGGGATCACCACATGAAGTCCAAAAAAATTATCTATACCCCTCAGTGTTAAGTATATGCTCACTCCGCACTCGGGATGGGTTAGCGCTATCCCAAATATTCACCAAAACAAATCCCCAAGCTATGAGTAAGGTTTTAGCCGGCGCCTTTTTTATCAGTCCTGCTATTGTAATTGTAACGCTTTAATTTTAAATTTAAGATATTTAAATATACGCTCTCCGTCAGGGCTGAATCAACAAATAAATGACTTTGGATGATTTTTGATAATATTTCAAAATATTGATTGGCTTTATTGGATATTTATTTTTTTAAGCGGGTTTTACCTGATAATAATCCTGCTGGTATTGATTGGATTAAGCCGCCTGCGTTTGAAAACATGCAGCCGTTGTCCGAGCATATCCGTGGTTATAGCCGCCAGAAATGAAGAGAAACGCGTTGAGCCGACGCTGCAATCATTAGAAAAATTAAATTACCCGCAAGAAAGCTATGAAATCATTTTAGTGGACGACGCCTCCACAGACCGCACGCCTGAGATTATTCAATCGTATGTTGAGCGTCATAATAACTGGAAATTAATTCGGTTGGAAGAAAAATCAGGCGAATTACGCGGTAAAAAGAAAGCCCTGAAATCAGCCATTGCCTTGGCAAAAGGGGAAATCATATTTACAACAGACGCCGACTGCCGGGTTTCGCCAAACTGGCTTAAGGTAATGAGTTATTATTTCGATGAACAGACGGCGATGGTTATAGGGCACTCTCCTTTACAGACAGGTAAAGGATTTTTCAACGCCCTGCTTAATTTTGACAATCTCTTTTCTGCTATTGTCGGAGCTGCGCCGGCAAAATTGGGTTTTCCGCTAACCAGCGTAGGACGCAATTTAGCTTATCGTAAATCAGCCTACGAGCAGATCGGCGGATTTGAAGCGCTTAAAAAATTTAAAAGCGGCGACGACGTTCACCTGACCGAACTGTTCCGCACTCAGGCAAAAGGGAAAATAGATTACTGCGCTCATCCGGAATCTTTTGTTCAAACCAAACCGCCGTTGACCGGTAAAGAAATATTTCAACAACAAATACGTAAAAACAGCAAAACTTTAAATAAGAGTCTGCCGTCGGTTATTTTTTCGATTCTTTTATTTGCTTCTTATTTGCTGCTCTTAATTTTTCCTTTATTTAACGCTGCTTGGCTGGGTCTCTGGGCAAAAGTTATGGCTGCAAAATTTATAGGTGAATTTATCGCCCTGTTTCACGCGGCGGTTATATTTCGTAAAAAAGAAATTATTCCATATCTACCAATAATGCTTTTAGTTTATCCTGTTTATATCATATTTTTTAGCCTGTTAGGAAGTTTGCAAATTTATCAATGGAAAAAATAGTTAAATTAAAAGAGTCTATGTCGAATAGTGTAGGTAATTTCTAATTGTCTAAGCCTATTTGCCATTTTCCCGCAGGGACGCCTTATCCCACGGGGACTCCTGCGGAGCGGCGC
>JAUXGF010000137.1 GCA_030622395.1 Calditrichaceae bacterium | reverse complement strand
GCAGGTTAAAACGCAGTTCAGCCATTACATCGCTGATCAACTCGTCTGCTTTAAAGCGCAGTCCGGCGATCTCTTCCTGAGCCTGATCATATTCACGGTCTACTTTGATACCACAACGTAGTGAAGAAGGTATCTTGGACTCAATTCCAAAAATGAGAGTGGCAGTAAAGACTAACGATATAGCTAATACTGTGTTTCTACAATTCATATATGATTATACACCTTTCTTGCTGAACAGCTCGCGTCTGCTCCAACCGCTTTGTTAGCAATTCCCCCATATTACTTTAAATACAACATCCTCTTGATTTCAGAAAAATCACCAGCAACAATTTTATAATAATATATTCCACTTGGCAAAACTTTTCCATTATCATTTCTACCATTCCAGACAATAGTTTTTAATCCAACAGACTGTTCTATAACATCGACAATAGTCTTTACTTTTCGTCCTAACACGTCATAAATGTTTAATTCTACATTCGATCTTTCTTCTAAATAATATGTTATCTGTGTATTTGGATTAAAAGGATTGGGATAGTTTTGGAATAGGATGCAGGTAGTGGGTATCCTTTCGAATTCTTTACAATATTTAATTTCAGTTGATTGAATGTTCATAGATATGGTCTTAAACTCGCTAAATATTTGCTCATCATTCTCTGACTGAGCCATAACAAACACATATCCCTTAACGGTATTATCCTCATTCTTTAACCAATCAAATCCAGTTGGAACTGTATCAATTCTTGAAGTCCAGTTGCAGGTATTATGTCCGTATACACTATCTTCAAGGATGAATAAATAATCACCACCACTATGATGTAAGAATAATTTCCAAGTCCAATAGTCTATATATGATCCACTTCCGTCTATATCTTCAAATATACTTATATATGTTATGTCTGAGTGTTCATATAAATTTGATGGTCCTGATGAAATATATATATCATCCTCACTGTTATAAACGTATGGAATAGTATCACCTAAAATTGTTATTTTTTTAATCAAATAATAATCCTGACTATTTGAATTAATTGCATGAATGATAAGATTGGGCTTGTATGTCATTATATTACTATCACCTATACAGTACCAATATCCAAGATATGAGTGTAAACTATCTATAGTTATTTTAAAATCGAAATTATATAAACCATTAACGTTTTCATCTGAAGCAACTATATATTCAAAACCAGGGAAAATTAAACACCAGTCCCATGAATTAACACTGGTACTATCATTCTGATTATAATTGGCTACATATGTAGCTTCTTCATTAAAAAATAGAGTATCCTGAAACTCAGAAAGAAATATGGAATTTTCGTCCGCATAAATAACGCCAATAAAAAAGTAACATATTAGTATTGTAGTTATAGTAAAATATCTCATGAGTTTAGTCCTTTATAGTTATTTTTGTTTTTAAGAATATGCTAATTATCTATATTAAATTGTAGTAAAAATTGCTAACATAGTATTGAACCCACGTCATCGTCTTTTGTTTTTTGTAATATAGATAATAACCCGCCACTATTCAAATGCCTGCCATGGTTTTTCAAAAACTTCTTTACCGTTGTTAGCGTTATTTCCCCTTCCTTAATTCCGCAATAATTTATTGTATAGTCCCGAATTTTCGGGAAAACTATTATTAAAATAGATACTGGATGCTGGATGATCAAGTTTCTTTATCCAGTATCCAGTATCCAGCATCAAGCATCCAGTATCATTTTCATTAATTCCCCCCGATCCATCGGGAGGACATAGCTATGTTTTTTGTTTCGTATTTTAATCGTTCGGGATTTGATGTAAACGCAGTAAATTAGACCCGCCCGCTTCTTTGGATGAACCGGCAATTATTACCAGACGGTCGCCCGCTTTAACCAACTTATTGTCTTTAAGGTGCGCTTCTAGTTGATGAATATCGCAGGTAACTTCAATGGTTTCTTTCAATAGTGAAGGGGTAATCCCCCAGTATAGAGCTAATTGTCGCAGTGTTTTTTCTTTTGGCGTTAAGGCAATAATTGGAACTCCCGGTCTATAGTTAGACATAATTTTCCCCGTATGACCGGTAATTGTTAAAACAATAATGGCCTTAGCTTCAATTTCCCGCAAGCTGTGAAATGCCGCATGACATACAGATTGTGAAAAAGCTGTTGTTTTTTCTTTTATTCTCTCGATGTGTTTTAATCGAAAATAGTTCTGCATACCCTCCGCCTCTTCAATGATTGAGCGCATCATTTTTACTGATTCGACCGGATATTTTCCAAAGGCTGTTTCACCGGAAAGCATAACGGCGTCGCTGCCGTCGAATATGGCGTTTGCCACGTCGGAGGTCTCCGCTCTTGTGGGAACGGGATTTACCATCATCGAATCAAGCATCTGTGTGGCGGTGATAACCGGCTTCCCGGCTTCCAGGCATTTTTCAATAATCTGCTTTTGCACAACGGGAACTCTTGCTGCGGATATTTCCACGCCGAGATCGCCTCTGGCTACCATCAGCCCATCGGCTTTGGCAATGATTTCATCAAGATTCTCAAGAGCTTCGGGTTTTTCAAGTTTGGCGATTACCGGGGTATTTTTATCGCCGATAAACTCTTTAATATCTTCAATATCAACCGCTCTGCAAACAAATGATAACGCTACATAATCGACCCCGTTTTCCAATCCGAATCGCAGATCATTTTTATCTTTTTCGGTTAACGAAGGTTCCGAGATATGCACACCGGGCAAATTTATTCCGCGCCGGTCGTATAAGCTGCCGCCGTTAATTACTTCGCAAAATATATCGACCTCTCTGCTTTCTAATACCTTAAGCTTAATAAGCCCGTCATTAACTAAAACAATGTCGCCGCTTTTTAAATCATTAGAGAGATTTTTATAGCTTGTGCTTACAATATGTTCATTACCCTGTATTTTTTCGGTAGTTATAGTAAACAGATCGCCGGGATTTAAAGTGATAGGAGGATTCTCAAAAGTTCCCACGCGGATTTTCGGCCCCTGCAAGTCCTGCAAAATAGAGACCGGCTTCCCCAATTTTTCTGATATTTTGCGGATAAGATTTATCTTTTTTAGATGCTCCTCATGCGTTCCATGAGAGAAATTGAGGCGGGCGACATCCATACCGGCTAAAATAAGTTTAGTAAGCATTTCTTCGCTGTCGCCGGCCGGCCCGATTGTACACACAATTTTTGCTTTACGGTTTATCATAATCACGGACTCCTTAAATATAGATACTTGTCGGAGCGCAGCGTAGATTCCGGCTTGTCGGAAATACTGGATAAAGAAACTTGATAATCCCCACATCCAGTAATCGGTAATCAGTAACCGGTAATAGGTATTCCCGCAAAAACGGGATTTACGCTCCGCTCCAACAAGTATCATTTACATTAATTTCCCCCGATCCATCGGAGGGAGATAGCTATGTCCTTAATGAATAAGAAACGTCTGATTTATTTCACACCAGTTAAATGTCTATCCTCTCCGGCTGAAGCGCCGGTCTTCGTAATAACGCAAAGTCAGCCGGATTTTCAGGCAGTGAAAGCATAACGTCAATTCCGCCTCCATGCGCTGCGATAATATTATTGCCCTCTGTATCCATAAGCGTATCTACTGTAAAAGGGATTGTGCTTTGCGGCGTCATTAATTCCAGCAGATCGCCTTTTTCAAATCGGTTGCGTACGCGGATAGCCGCTAATTGTTTTTCCGCGTCCCAGCGGTCAATAATGCCGACAAATTTCCTGGTCTGATTATCGGAGTGGCTTTGCTTGTAATTTTGTCCGCGCTCTAAAGGATTTCTTTCTAAAAAGCCTGTAACATATCCACGGTTAGCCACAGAATAAACCTCTTCTAAAATATTTTGGGGAACAGGCTGATTATTAATATATTTATCAAGCGCCTCACGATAAGCGCGTGTAATAACGCTTACATAATAAACAGACTTTGTGCGTCCTTCCACCTTAAAGCTGTCGATACCGGCTGCTGCCATTTCATTTAAGATTTCAATGGCGCATAAATCTTTTGCATTCATTATATATGTGCCGTGTTCGTCTTCGTCTATCGGCATAAGTGAACCCGGACGGTCACTTTCCTCAATGTAAAAATTATCCTTTAAAGGCGTGTAAATGTCTTTTTCAGCTTGCATGTTTTCGGATTCGCTGTAAAGTTTGTACTTCCAGCGGCAGGCATTAGTGCATGTTCCCTGGTTAGCGTCGCGGTGATTAAAATAATTAGAAAGAAGGCAGCGCCCTGAATAGGCAATGCAAACGGCTCCGTGCACAAAAGCTTCCAGTTCAATATCCGGTACGCGCTGCTTAATTTCTTTAATTTCATCAATAGATAATTCGCGGCTTAAAATTATACGCTTTAACCCTAATTGCTTCCAAAATTTCACTGTCTGCCAATTAAGTGTATTTGACTGCGTAGAAAGGTGAATATTAATATGCGGATATTTTTCACGGGCAATCATTATCATACCGGGATCAGCCATAATTAAACCGTCGGCGCTTAATTCAGCCACATCGGCGAGCATGCGTAAAAATGAATCCACCTTACGATTATGGGGGAAGATATTCATTGTTAAATATATTTTTTTACCCAGCTTATGGGAATATTCTATAGCTTCGTTAATTTTTTGTTGATTGAAATCATTCTCCCGCGCCCGCAGCGAATATTGCGGTACGCCGGCGTAAACCGCATCGGCGCCGTAAGCAAAAGCGTATTTCATTTTATCAAAAGCGCCTGCCGGTACAAGTAACTCGGGTTTATGCATATCCATTTCCTATTTTTTATATGAAAGGAGAATGCCACTAAGACACTAAGACACGAAGGAAAGAATAATTAACTTTTAAATACTTAGAGCCTTAGAGCCTTTTCCCACGCCACAGGTGTTCCTTCGGAAAAGGGATCCCTTTTCCGAGGGAACGCCTTTCCCACTCCACAGGAGTCCCTGTGGGACAGGGACTCCTGCGGAGCGGTACGGGAATGGCTGCTTTCATTGTTTGTTGAACGCGATAGCGCATGAATGTTTATAAAGAATAAAATTTATAATGAATTGTATAAGAAAACAAAAGTTTTATTGTAATCAAGGGGTTTATTTTTAAAAATACCAAATACATAAGTGATATAGTTGGAAGAACCATAGTTTCTCCCTCGTATCAGAGTTAAGCGAAGCGGTCTCTGATACGTAACGACATTGCCTGAAATGCTTCACTTACATCTGTTATTTCACAATATCATCGCCTGAAACGCGCCTGCCGGGATAATTCCCCGTGTGTATCAGAGACCGCTACGCTTAACTCTGATACAAGAAAAATCATCAATCTTCAATCGCTAATCACCAATCGTACTTCTCTTTTGATTTATCCCGACGGTTCGGGAATCAACGATTTATGATCTTTAAAGAAATAATTAAACCCAATTCCTAATTCCCACTTCCTACTTTGTCTTAACCCCATTACTCCAATTCTTCGAAATTAGCATAAATTACACAAAAACAATAAATTGTTTTTTATTACTAACAAATTGACAAATATATTCGATAATTTAATTAGTGCCTGAACGAAAACTAACCAAAAATGTCATTTCGCCGCGCCTGCCGGCGCCGTGCCCGCCGGCAGGCAGGGGCAGGAAGCGGAGCGAGAAATCTTATATCCCTTGGAATTACTGAAGTTACAGATTTCTTCCTCCCGATTATTCGGGATCGGGATCGAAATGACAAGAAAAAGTGTTTTCGTTCAGACACTAAATAGAAAATTATTAATCAGTATATAACGACTTATAACTTAAATTTGGCATCATGCAAAAAGGGGAAATATGGCGTCTTTTATAAAACTCAGTGTTTTAAAAAAAACTGATCAGCGGGCGGTTTATGTTTTGGATACCAATGTTCTATTGCACGATCCGTCGTCATTGTTTCGATTTGAAGAAAATATCGTTTTAATTCCATTATTTGTTTTGGATGAAATTGATTCCAAAAAGAAAGACCCTTTGATCGGTTATAATGCGCGTGAAATAAGTTATAAGCTGGAGCAATTTATTCAACGCAGCGATAATCCCGCCAAGGGTATGCCTATTCCTAACGGTAAAAATGGTCTTTTATTCTTTTCGAGCGGCTATATATCAAAAAACTTTCCGATAGAATTGTCTATAAGTTATAAAGACAACGCCATTTTATCACAAATTATGGGTTTAAAAGAAGCCTTCCCGCGGCGTAAATTTATATTTGTTACCAAAGACCGTAACCTGCGTATCAAAAGCGGCGCGCTGGGTATAAATCATGAAGACTATCTGCACGATAAAATCTCGGAAGAATATTTAGCCAGTTTTTTTCAGCCGATCAAAGAAATTACACTGGAAGAAGAAGAAATCAACCAGATATTCACTTCAAAAACATCAGTTAGCTGGGATATCCCTTACCGTAAAAAATGGCATTTACTTGAGAATGAAGGAGTTGCTTTATTTGACCCGAATCCGCAGTTTTTTGGACTGGGTATTCGTAAAGGGAATCATTTAAAATATTTTGATTATCATTCCACAAAAATTCTTGACGCGCCGCCCAAGGTTTTAGACGATACAAAATACAAGCACAATTTTGAGCAGGCTGTATGCATGCAGCAAGCCATGGACGACAGCATTAAAATTCAAATTATTATCGGCAAAGCAGGAACCGGTAAAACGCATATCGCTATGGCGGCGGCATTGGAAAAAGTATTTAAAGAACGTAAATACGACTCGATTAAATTAATCAAACCGGTAATTACAAAAAGCCGCTTAGGGGAAGATATTGGATTTCTGCCCGGCTCGGTTAAACGTAAGCTTATTCCTAAAATGCGCCCTTTTGTAGAGAAACTTCGCCGGTTTACTAATGATAGCGATTCAGAAGAAGGTTATAAGAAATTACTTGATTCAGGCGTTATCGAAATGCTGAATCTGGCTGATATCCGCGGGGCTGACCTGGCAAATTCTTTTGTTATTTTCGACGAAGCGCAAAATGCCAATCCTTTTCAGATGCGCACACTTGGAACGCGGCTTGGCGAAGAAACCAAGTTAATTGTTTTAGGCGATCCGACCCAAATTGACAGCGTCTATCTGGATAAATACAGCAATGCCTTAATTAATCTCTACGAAAACGCGCTTGAAAATCCAAAGCCGTTTACAGCCCAAATCTGTCTTATACAAATGGTGCGTTCTCATACATCCGAATGGTTTGAAAATACGATTCCAACACGCTGACCGGCGATAAATATC
>JAUXGF010000101.1 GCA_030622395.1 Calditrichaceae bacterium | reverse complement strand
GAAATAATTTACTTTTAATGCATGCGATTTCCTCAGTTCCTGATGTACGTCATCTACTAAGCCCATCTCAACAATTTTATCAATTTTTAAAGCAATAACAATTTGTGGATCCAAGATAAACTTCTGGTAAACAATATTACGTAACTCAGGAAGTTTATTTAAGATGATATCATCACAAACAACCCGTTTATTACGATCAACCCAAATCGTAACGACATGCCGTTTAGAACCTTCGATTTTTTGTATTTTTACCGCATCAGGGAGATTAATCTTCAAACCGGAAAACTGTTTGAAGACAGTCGCTACCATAAAGAAAATTAAAAGCATAAAGATAATGTCGGGCATCGACGTTGTCGGGATACCCACATTTACCTTGCTTTTTTTAGTAAATTTCATTTAGCTGCCTCCAATAATTAATCTTCTTCGGGCTCTGCCAAAGAAATACGTTTCGCCTCTGCTTTTTTTAACTGATCTAATACTTTTACATAAGTTTCGTATTTCGTTTCTTTGTCTGTTTTTACAGAAACAATTAAGAGCTCGTTTTTGAAGATTTTATCTTTGATAATTCTTGATATATCCGAGATTTCGACAACTTCATTATCTAATAATACCTGTCCTGCCGCATTAATAAGTAAATTGGTAATATTCTTCTTTGGTACCTTTGTCTCACCGCCAATATCCGGCAATATTAAATCCAACCCTTTTTCCGTATCAATAGAAGTAGTTACCAAAAAGAATATCAACAACAGGAACACTATATCCGATAAAGATGCAGATGGGATTTCTACACTTTTTTCCTTTTTTTTACCGAGTAACATAATCTACCCTTTATATTAGATGCTTGGTTTTTACTTTTCCTCCATTTCAACAAGAGCATCCATTAATTCTACAGAACTTTCTTCCATATCGATAATTAATTTATCAATACGGGAAGTAAAGTAGTTATAGAAAACCTGGATGATCATAGCTACAACCAAACCAAACAAGGTAGTTAACAAAGCTTTAGATATACCGCCGGCAACAATAGCGGGAGAAATATCGTTTTTAACTTTAATAGCGTCAAATGCGTCAACCATACCGGCAACTGTTCCGGTAAATCCTAACATAGGAGCTAATACAATTACTGTGGTTAAAACAATCATACCTCTTTCCAGGAAAGCCATTTCTAAAGATCCGGCATTGGTGATAGCTTTTTCTACATGCGAAAGACCTTTTTCCGCTCTGGACAAACCGGCATGTAAAATTGAAGCGACCGGGCCCGGAGTCTTTTCACATTCAGCGGCGGCGCCTTCTATGCCGCCCTCTTTTAATGCATTATGCATTCTGGCTAAAAATTTCCTTGTATTGACTGAAGCGCGGGTTAACGTCCATAACCTTTCAAATGAAAAACCAACGCCAATAACCAATAATCCAAGAATCGGCCACATAAAAGTTCCGCCATTTCTGAAAAGTTCTACCATAACTTAACTCCTTCTTTTAAATAATAGTCAATATTTTTTATATTAATATTTTAGGGAAAATAAAAAAATTTATAAAAACAAGTTTAATATTTTTACTTATTAAAGTCAATTTATTTTTACAGTTTGCTTATTATTAATGCTAACAGCTTCGGGAAACAATTCAAGAGCTTTTTTAAATTGATTATCATGCTGCAATAACACTTGATAATATTTACTCATATCCCAAACATTGCGAGCAATTACCGCTTTTAAACGGTTTTTGAGATATGGTATATCTTTTTCAAATTCATCTTTGGTAAAATTTATATCCCGCTTTTTCGCCGTACGATATAATTTTTTTAGCAAACGATCATTTATTTTAAACTCTAAAAGAAATTTTTGAAAATCTTCTTTCCCCAGAAAAGTCCGGTCTACAAAATTAGAAGCTGTTTCAAAATATATTCTTTTCTGAAGTAACTGCTGAGTTAACTTTGGCGATTTAGAAAAACTCTCATATTTTACTTCGATATCCGGAGTAATTCCGCCGCCGCCATAAACCTTTCTGTTGCTTTGTGTATAAAAAACGGGGCGCTCATTAATACTATCTTTATAAGCAGCCTCTGTTTCAAGTGAATCCTGAGCGTTTTCTTCGTTTCCGTTTGAATAGTAATAATCCAGGCGGTCTTTACCTTTATACGCTTTCTGGATCAATCTGCCGCTCGGAGTGTAATATTTAGAAACTGTTAATCTTAAACGTGAATTATCATTCAATTCAAATTCATTTTGAACCAATCCTTTCCCAAAACTATTTGTGCCGACAACAAGTCCGCGGTCATAATCCTGAATTGCCCCGGCGACAATTTCCGAAGCGCTCGCCGAACCATGATCTATTAAAACGATCATCGGGTAATCTCGTTTAATAGAACGTCCAAAATCATCGGTAAAAAAATCGTCGTCAAATTTTGATAACCGTCCTTGTGTATAAACGACTTTTTTATGTCCGTATATAAACTTTCCCACAACCTTCACTGCCTGGCGTAAATATCCTCCTCCGTTCCCGCGCAAATCTAATATTAACCGCTCCATCCCACGCCTCTCTAGTTCAATAAGAGCGTTTTCTAATTCATCCGCTGTAGTGCTGGCAAAACGGCTTAACCAAATATATCCTATTTTCTCATCCGCCATAAAAAAGGTATTGATTGTATAAATAGGAATTTCGTCGCGGATAATCGTTATTTCAATAGGCTCGTCGAATCCTGATCGAACGATGGTAACGTCTACTGAAGTTCCTTTAGGTCCTTTCAATTTTTTAGGAACTTCTAACATACCTATATTATACGCAGACTTATTATTAATTTTGATAATCTTATCAGAAGGCTGTAAACCCGCCTTTTCAGAAGGCGAGCCCGGTATAACCGCTATAACAGTTAAATATCCGTCAATAACGTCAAAATGAATGCCAATCCCCTGATATTTTCCTTGAAAATTCTCTTCATTTCTCATTGCGTCTTCGGGCGTGATATATACGGAATGCGGGTCGAGGCTTTCTAACGATCCTTCAATAGCGCCGGCAATTGTTTCATCCCAATCGACCTCATCTACATAAAAAGTCTCGATATATTGTATAACTTCGTTTAGCTTGGCTATACTCTGTTTTTTACCCGGTTTCTGCTGTTTGCCGGTAATTAATCCGGCGTCAAAATGTTCAGCCGCCAGGCTAAGGATAATTACAATCAAGGTAAGTAAGGGTAAAAGATATTTCTTCGAAGACATAATTTCCCTTCTATAGTTTAAAAAGTTGATACACGATGGTAAATTTTAGTCGCCCATTTATCATCCAATTCGATTTTCCATAGAAAAAGCACGGCCGAATTTTGATATACTTTTTCAAATCCTGACTCGGAAAGCGAGATCGTCTCTACAGGCATACGCCAAATAGACGCCGTATTTTCAGTTTCCAAATTAATATCTATTTTCAAATATTCATCACGGATACCAATAAACTTCGTTTCATTTAATATTCCCTGTGAATCAAGATAGGAATCATCCAATATGCCGTCGTGATTATAATAATAGCGGTCGTCTGTATGTCCCGCCTGCATACCGAAATTAAATTCAACGGCGAAGTTTAAATTCAACTTAACCCCGCTTTTATTTATCAGGCGGTACTCTGCGTAAATATCGGCGGCGTCATTTAAAATAGTTATAACTTTTTCAATTGTAACCGGCCTCCACTGATCATCTACCCAAACGTTGCCGTCGCGGACAAAGGATAATATAACTTTGTCCTTATCTTTTATTTTATTTTTAAGATTGTATGTTTGGTTTACAAAATTCCCATCCTCTTTATACTGCGCTTTGGCAAAATTTTCAATATCGGCAGAGTGATCGATAAAATGGTCTATAAATGATTTCCGTTCATACCAGTCGTAATTTAAATGATTTAACAAGCCGGGTTCCTTTGCCATCACCAGGTCATGGATGCTTGCCGTTCCATCCCCGCCGGAAGCGCTTTGCTCGCCAACAATTTTAGCGTCTTTTAATTTATAATGATATCCCTCTTCACGGCGGGTGATTGTATCAAGGATATTTTTCCCGACGGCTTTAAAATCATATTCAAACATTACTGCGCCGCAGCCGGGTTTAAAATAAGCGTTATGCGCCGCTGTTTCCACTAATACTTCGTTATATCCATCAACGTCAAAATCGGTTATTTCAACAATCGGATAATCAGGACAACATACCCGGTCATATATTTTTTCAGCGGAAAGCAGACTATAATAGATTGCCTGCCTTAAATGGCTTAAATACAGTCCGCCAAAAACCCCATGCCAATAAGGACAATTGCACTGCCCGGCCCATAGTTGATCAAAAGCGGGGGCTAATTTCTTTTTAAACTTTTCAGGCGCATCCCAAAGCTTATTGCTAACTCTAAGCATCTTTTTATGCATGTTGTTAACTTCGGGATATTTAGTCATAAAATTACGCCAGAAACCGCCGCGTACAAAAACGCCGACGTCATCATACATATTTTTATCTTTAAGATATTGCTCAAAATGTTCATATTTACGAAAAGCTTCCGGAAACAACGACCAGTGCATCATTTCAGCATAAGAGGCTGTCGGCAGGTAAATTTTATTTTTCGGCAATGTTTTTTCAAGGGCCTCGTCAAAATGGAGCATTTCGATCCAATCCATATTTTCTTCTAATACAGTAAAAAAGTGATCCAGCCATTCATTCTCGAAAACATGATTGTAAGTTCCCGGCCATACGCCGAACTTTTCTCCGTCATCCGCAAAAACAATAACGTTTTGTCCGTCCTCAGTCGCCATATTTTTTAAATAATTGATTGTCTCTTCAGGAGGTTGAAAGGGGATTGTATAACGCAGCCGCTTACTGATCGGGAATAAGGAAACCTTTTTCCCCAAATCTTCACTAATAAAATAACCTGTTAAATCTTTATCAGTAAGTCCGGCAGATTTAAAATGCGTGTCGTCAACAACAGAATATTTAATTCCGGTGTCGTAAAGAGTCGATGGCAGAGCGGGCTCCCAGATACGCTCCGCCAGCCACATTCCTACCGCATCGTAATCGAACAGACTCTTTACACGGCTTGTTAATTTCCTAATCTGCCCGATACGGTCTTTTTGCGGAATGACCGAAATGATCGGTTCATAATAGGCTCCGCTCATCACTTCTAACTGCCCGTTTTTGGTCATTTCCCGAATCATGGATAACAGTTCAGGATGGTTTGCTTCCAGCCAGTCTAACAAAATTCCTGTATAATGGATCGATATACGTATCCCAGGATGTTTCTTCAAAATTTCAATAAACGGTAAATATGATTTTTGATATGCTTCTTCGAAAATAAAATCAAAATTTCCAATCGGTTGATGATTATGAATTCCAAATACAAATTTTACTTTTTTCATTTTTCCCTATTCAATTAAAAATTAATTACAAAACCTAAATCCCAATAATTTATAGATTAATTTAGCTGTCATAAAATCCGGATGAACAAGTCCTTTTTGCGGGCACAGCTCAACCACATCAAAGCCAACCACGTTTTTCCTTTTAAACACACGTTTCAAAAAATCTAATGTTTCATACCATAAAAAGCCGCCCGGCTCCGGCGTTCCCGTCGAAGGCATAAGCGCAGGATCAAAAAAATCAACATCTATAGTAATATAAACATTATCACTTAGCTTGTCGATAATTGAATCCGTAAAACCGTTTTTATGTAAAACATGAGCATAAAAAGTGTTTATCTTTTCCTTTTTAACAAACTGCGCTTCTTCAACACATTGAGAGCGGACGCCAACCGGCACGATACTTTTATTTAGCTCATAGATACGGCGCATCACTGCGGCATGTGAATAAACCGAACCTTCGTAAGACTCGCGCAAATCCGAATGGGCGTCTAATTGAAGGACGGAAATATTGTTATATTGTTTGTGGAAAGCGCGGTAAACCGGAAAACTGATAGAGTGCTCGCCGCCTAATCCGACAGGGAATTTACCGTCAAGCAGAACATGCGTAAAACATTCTGATATAGTATCGAAATCATCCTCTGCCCGATTTAATATTTTTATGGGCGGCATTGTATGGATCCCTTGACGATAAACCTCAACCTCAAGCTCTTCATCGTACAACTCAACATAAGCCGAAGCCTCAATAATCGCCCCTGCGCCGAATTTAGCCCCGGGCATATAACTCGTTGTATTCTCATAAGGGATGGGAATAATTACGATTTTGGACGGATCATACCGGCTATACTCTTTATCAATACCCAAAAAATTATTCAATACAGCCTCAAAATTATTAGTACATCAATCTCAAAAAGGACTTTTTACACGGCTTAAGTATAAACTCACACACACTATCGCGCTCAACGAATAATGAAAGTAGCCACTAAGGCACTAAGGCTCTAAGTATTTAAAAATTAATTGTTTCTTCGTATCTTGGTGTCTTCGTGGCATTCTACTTCAATATAAAAATCAGGGGAGCAAAACAGCGGCGGCAATCACTGTTGCCCATAATCCATCTTTATTGCCTGTTACCGCCTGGGTAACATTCCTTGTATGGACAATTTTATTTGAAATTTTCCAAATATTGCGTTTTTCATCCCAACTCAGATCAGGATCAAATTCCACTCCTAAAATAGTAGCTAACATTTCAGCCGCTAAGTCCTCTGCATAATCACCCGACTTTTGTTCATTCTCTCCGAAACCATGATGCTCGCTTAAATAGCCATAGGCTTTTTCATCTTTGGGTATGGCTACGCCAATGGAAGCTGAAATCAACCGGTTAGGCTCATTAGTAGAATTACGAATGAAAACCGCGTGAACAATCTGCCCTGCCGTTAGTTCTTTCAATCCATCATCCCTACTTACAAGCTCACAACCCGCCGGATAAATACTTGATACTTGAACTAAATTGAATGAGGCAATCCCTGCATTACGCAGCGCCATTTCGAAACTGGCTAATTTCTCACGGTGAATGCCTGATCCTTTGGTTAAAAATATTTTTTTAGGTACGTACAAGAAACACTCTCCATGTTATATTAAAATTAAAAACAAACAGTAACCGTTCAGACCCTATTGAAAAGAATGGATTGCTGGAATAATGGAATATTGGATTGTTGAAACGTTGAATGGTTAAACAGACAATTCATCAATACAATTCTTCCCAATTCTTTTCTTCCATTACTCCACCACTCCATTACTCCAATACTCCAATTCTTCATATATCCGGCTCGTTATCTTCCCAATCCTTAAGTCTTTTTCTATTTCTAAATCTTACCGCAATTATAGCTGAAATTGCTAACATACAAATTATAATCCAAATTATATTATCTAAATTCAGTATTGCCAGCCAGCGGTAGCGTTTGTATAAATCCTGATACCAATTAATTTCAAAATCTATAAAATCGTATCCAACCGTTGCCTCAAAAGCGTCATTAATCGAACGATAATTCCCCAAATTTTGAATTAATTTTTGCAGTTTGGCAATCCCGTGCATTCTAACAAAATATTGTACAGCGGACAGAGCCTGAGCGTAAGCCAATTTTGCCTGAGGCTGCTCAAAATAAACCAGCGAATCAAAATCCACTAATGAAATAATTTTTTTTGCCGCCAGAGCGTTGGCTATTACCACTTTATCATCTAAAGATAATTCGTCTCCGCTAAGATAATCGGCAAGCCCTTCATTTAACCATACTGGAATCCGTTCCGGGGGGAGGCGGTCGGAAACGAATATATGCGTTAATTCATGCAATAAGATTTGCGGCGACTTTTTTATCTCTTCAGCGCTGGACAGTTTAAGAACTATCAGCCGTTTTTGGATATATGCGACTGCCTGGCTCCAATCCGGAGTTTCCCCCAATGAATATTTTTTATATTCCCTTTCTGAAGTTGTAA
This sequence comes from Calditrichaceae bacterium, assembly GCA_030622395.1. Taxonomy (GTDB): domain Bacteria; phylum Calditrichota; class Calditrichia; order Calditrichales; family Calditrichaceae; genus JAUXGF01. Next base: position 405 of record JAUXGF010000101.1, on the reverse strand, counting down.
GGTATATTGTAATCATACTGCCGGGTTTATGATTAAAAAAATCCTCAATTCGCTCTAAGGGACGCTGAATTTGCTTTAATAACTTTTGCGCTAAAACGCTGTCTTCTTCATTACATATAATTTCACAATAATCATAGCTGATTTTCTTTTTCCCATAAGCCTGATAATGCAAAGACCCTAATATAATAAATATAAAAAAGATTAATTTAATTATTCTCACCTGTTTTAACAAGATTAAATTTATTAACAATTTAAAACCTCGCGGGTGGAAAAAAAATAACAAAAAACAAAATATAAATTACAAACAAATTATAATATCCAATTTTCAATAAACAATTGTCAATCATCGCCGTGTGAAATTTGTTTGGGGCTTTGTATATAGAGACGAGGCAATGCCTCGTCTCT
>JAUXGF010000006.1 GCA_030622395.1 Calditrichaceae bacterium | reverse complement strand
CTTATTTCGCCGTCTACCATGTAGATAACATCCTCGGCAATGTTAGTAGCATGATCGGCAATACGTTCTAAATAGCGGGAGACTCCCATTAAATGTAATTGAGAGTTGATGCTATCCGGAGATTTTTTGATCTCTTCCTGGATATACTCATACATTCCGGCATGCAAATCATCCACTTTTTCATCGGCTTCCAAAACTTCATTTGCCAGATTAGTATCCATATTTATCAAGGCGTCTAAACTTTTTTTAAGCATTTGCTGGACTTCAGGAGCCATTTCAATTATTGGAGGCGCAATTTCAATAGGATCCTGACCGGAAAGATATAAAGACCTTTCGGCGATATTTGCCGCTAAATCGCCGATTCTTTCCAGGTCATTGTTTATTTTTAAAACGGAAACAATGAAACGTAAATCAATGGCAACAGGTTGATGCAGAGCCAGTATTTTTAGACACTCTTCTTCCACCTCAATTTCCATCCGGTCGATCATTTTATCATATTCAACAACTTTTTTAGCCAGCTTTCCGTCCCGCTCTTTTAATGATTTCAGAGCCTTTTGCAGGCTTTCCTCGACTTCTGCGGCTATACTCAGAATCATTTTTTTTGATTTATCTATTTCTCGCTGAAAATGTATAGTCATAATTTTTCCTTACTGTAAAATATTACCAAAGATATTTTAAATTCATAGCCACAAAGACACGAAGTCACAAAGAAAAAATAATTTTTAAAACTTCGAGTCTTTTCACGAAGCAAACACTTGCATGTGTGGTCAAAAAATAATTTATCCCGACTCTTCAGAATATGAGAATGAAGATCGTAGAATCTATCCGAACCGTCCGGTAATATAATCCTCTGTCTGTTTTATATTTGGTTTTGTAAAGATTGTATTTGTGTGGTCAAATTCCACTAAATTTCCTTCATAAAAAAATGCAGTATAATCGGACACACGCGCCGCCTGCTGCATGTTATGAGTCACAATAACAATAGTATAATTTTTCTTCAATTCATTAATTAAATCTTCTATACGCGCGGTTGATTTGGGATCAAGCGCCGAAGCCGGCTCGTCCATTAAAAGGATTTCCGGCTCAACAGCTAAGGCTCGGGCAATGCACAATCGCTGTTGTTGTCCGCCAGACAGGCTCATAGCGTTTTTATCCATCCGGTCTTTTACTTCATCCCAGATTGCGGCGTTATTTAGACTCCTCTCTATAATGTCATCTAATTTTGCTTTATCTTTTATCCCGTGAATTCTTGGTCCGTAAGCTACATTTTCGAAAATTGATTTTGGGAAAGGATTTGATTTTTGAAAAACCATGCCCACTCTTTTTCTAAGCGCTACAATGTCAACGCCGTCTCCATAAATATCCTGATCGTCAATACAGACTTTTCCTTTATGATGCGTACCGTCGATAATATCATTCATACGGTTAATCATACGTAAGAATGTCGACTTACCGCATCCGGAAGGACCGATCAAAGCCGTGACCTTTTTCTCGGGAACATGCATAGATATGTCAAACAGCGCCTGCACAGATCCGTAATAAAAATCTAACTTCTCAATCGTTATTTTGGGGTTCGTAAATTTTACCATTTATACTTCTTCCTGAAATAGCTTCTTAAAAAAATTGCCGTTAGATTAAAAATCAGTACAATTAATAAAAGCACCAAAGCGGTTCCATACTGCATTGGCAGCACTTTATCAGCCTCAGGGTGTTGTGTGGCTAATACATAAAGGTGATAAGGCAGAGCCATTACCTGATCGAAAATTGAACTCGGCAGCCTGGGCAGATAAAAAGCGGCGACTGTTAACAAAATAGGCGCTGTTTCGCCGGCTGCCCGTCCGATTCCTAAAATGGAACCGGTAAACATTCCGGGCAAAGCATAAGGCAGTACATTTTTGTATATAGTCTGCCATTGCGTTGCGCCCAAAGCCAGGCTTCCTTCCCGAAGTGATTGCGGCACAGCTTGCAGCGCTTCTTCGCTGGATACGATAATCGTCGGTAATATCATAAATGATAAAGTAAAACTTCCGGCAATGATAGAGGCGCCGAAACCAAAAAAAATTACAAAAAGTCCCATCCCAAAAAGACCGAAAACAATGGAGGGCACACCAGCAAGGGTGACAATAGCCAGCCGTATCATACGGGTGAAGCGTCCCTGCCTGGCATATTCGGTTAAGTAAATAGCGCTGAACATACCCAGAGGCAGGGCTACGAGAATCGCTCCGGATACAAGATAGATTGTTCCTACGATAGCCGGTAAAATTCCGCCTTCGGAACCGCTGCGCCGGGGAAAGCCCATTATAAAATCCATGTTTAATTTTGGCAGACCTTTAATAACAATATCAAAAACAATATAACCTACTACAAATACAATCAGGTATGCCGCTATCCTGATTAACCAATAAATTATATTTTCGGATATATTTTTATTCATTTTATCTCATCTGATATTTTTTTAATACTTTTTGAGCGATCATATTTAATCCAAAAGTAACAAGCATAAGAACAATGCCCACGCAAAAAAGGGCATGGTAGTGAATGCTGCCAAAGGCTACTTCGCCCATTTCTGCGGCAATAGTCGCCGTCATTGTACGAACCGAGTCAAACGGATTCCATGAAATTTTAGCGGCGTTACCGGTAACCATTAACACCACCATTGTTTCACCGATTACCCGTCCCATTCCCAACATGATCGCCGCAATAATTCCCGGCAGCGCCGCAGGGACGGTTACTCTCCAGATTGTTTGCAGCTTACTTGCGCCCAAAGCCAGCGAGGCTTCTTTGTAAGACCAGGGCACACTTGTAATGGCGTCTTCCGAAATAGAGATGACCGTGGGGATAGCCATCAACGCTAATAAAATTCCGCCGGTAAGCGCGGTCAATCCGGTGTTCAGATCAAATATATCTTTAACCATCGAATTTAGTATCATAAGCCCGAAAAATCCGATTACCACAGAAGGAATGCCGGCTAATATTTCGATAAAGGGTTTTAATAATTCTTTTTCAAAAAATGTGGCTATTTCGGAAATATAGATTGCTCCTATCACTCCGAAAGGGATAAGAAAAACAGCGGCAATTGCAGTAACCAGCACAGAGCCTGTAATTAAGGGAATTATACCAAAAATTTCTTTTTGAAATGACACGGGTATCCAGCGCGAATCAAATAATTCTGAAAGCCCCGGTTCTGTGATAAAAGGCAGCGCCTCCTTCCCAAGAAACAGGAATATTAGAAGTACTATAAAAATGCTGGTTGAAGCGGCTGCAACCAGCATTTTTTTAATGATTATTTCTTTTAAATTATCCTTCATTTTTATTCCCAATTCCCGCTTTTATAATCTTAGAATATCCCATATCTATTACAGAACTCAAGGGTTTATCCGATAGGAGAAATTCCACTTTCCTATCGCATTATAATGCTATTAAGTTAAGCGCATTTCTAATTGTTCCGGAGGAACAATTGAAAATAGCCCAGAGGTTCATCTCTGGGTAATGGATTTCCATTAATTGGGCGTCCCATGGGGACGCTTGAAAAATTGATTAAGCACAACAAATAATTTAATTAAAAAACCTCAGCCGTCCCTAACGGGACGGGAATGGATTGATTTATTCATTCCCCAGCAATAAATTGCTGGGCTATTATCAAATGTCCCTATGGGACGCAAAACACATTTTTTTCCTTAATAACTTAATAACATTGCCATTATAAATATGGGATATTCCCAGCTTTTTCATGGGGAAAGCCCGATTCCCAATCCTCAGAGATTTTATTTGAGATTAAGCTGCATTGAATCTGAAAAGCCTAACTTATAATCTCTTAATTAACCGGAACATAACCGGTTTCAAGAACAATTTTCTGCCCTTCTTTAGAAAAACAAAAATCAATAACATTTTTAACCTCGCCCGCAGGATCGCCGTTTGTGTAAAAATGCAAAGGTCTTGATATTGGATAGGCTCCCGACTGTACGGTTTGGATGGAGGGATTTACAGCGGCAGCATCATCTGTTTCTTTTACAGTTAAAACTTTAATTTTATCTTTAGCTTCCAGCGCATAGCCGAGCCCAACATAACCAATGGCTCCTTTATCCTGTGAAACAGTCTGAATAATTGACGAGGTCGAAGGCATCAGCATGGCTTCAGTTGTATAATCCGCTTTATTCATTACACGTTTTTGAAAAAAGACATAAGTGCCGGAACTGGATTCACGGGAAAGTATTACTATAGTCTGATCAGGTCCGCCGACGTCTTTCCAATTGGTATAAGCGCCCTTAAAAATTTTACCAATTTGTTCAATAGAAAGGGAACTGACCGGGTTCTCCGGGTTTACCCGAAGGGCGATACCGTCTCTGGCTACAGAAAATTCCCTGGGATTGATATTTAATTCTTTAGCTTTATCTAATTCTTTTTGTTTAATTTTTCGCGAGGCAATACAAATATCGGTTGTTCCGTTAAGCAGGGCTGCAATGCCGGTGCCCGAGCCTCCGCCGGTTACGGAAATATCGGTATTAGGATGACTTTTCATATAATCCTCAGCCCAGTTACTGGCTAAATGAACCATTGTATCGGATCCTTTAATTGTAACATACTTTACCTCACTGCCGCTTTTTCCGCAGGCGTTGAATAGCCCCAGGGTCAGCGCAATGACGCTAATGTATTTAACTAATTTTTTCATAATCGACCTTCCTTTCAATTAAATTGTTAGATAAAAAATTATAGAGCGTAAAGAGCGTGGAGCGTAGAACCTAAACGCGCATTATGCTTTTCCTTTAACATTCGCTCAACACTTTATGACGCGCCCGAAATGTATACCGAAATAATAGTGGTTTATAAAAGACACTTGACTTCAGTATCGGTATAACTGAAAGGACGAAATGGTTAAAAAGCAAACCATTTCTATTTCAGTATATCGGAGCAGTCAAATTTGTATAGGGGTTGAATTATTACAAATATTCCATACCCGCATGAAAAATCTTATTATATTAAGTTTATTATATTAGAATTATATTTAGTTTATGTTAGGGTTTTGTTAGGTTATTATTTGAGCGCTGATTAGAGGCGCTTATGAGTTTTCTTTTTCTTGTATCAGAGTTAAGCATAGCGGTCTCTGATACACACGGATGGGGAATTATTCCGGCAGTCGTAAGGGCGAAACGTTTCAGGCGATGATATTGAAATAATAGATGTAAGGGTGAAGCATTTCAGGCAGCGTCGTCACGTATCAGAGACCGCTTCACTTAACTCTGATACGAGGAAATAATTCCAACTATGATTCACCAACGTTAAGCCGGATAATTCTTTAGTCCCAGCGGGACGAAATGTTTGTAGGAAAAGATACCCAAAAAAAATGGGAAGCCCCATTCCCATAGGGAGGCTGCGCCCGGGGCGGCATGAAATTCTTAATTGATAACTGCCAGACTCAGGTGGGAGTGCAGAAGAATGGAATCCTAAAGAATTGCTCCCGAACCGTCGGGATGAGATTTGTTATTTCCGGTTTATCCGGTTTAGGAGTATAATAAAAAACCTTCCCGGCAAGAGGATACCGGGAAGGCTAAAATGAAATTCGTTTGTCTAATGAAAATTCTGAACTAATCCTTTAATTTTATAGATTTATTTCATCAGAATCATTTTCTTACATATCACTTGAGAACCAACCTGCAAACGATATATATACATTCCGCTTGCCATACTTCTCAGGCTTGAAGCATCCAATTTATATGTGTAAACACCGGCTTGTTTGAAATCATTAACCAATACGGCAATTTTTTGTCCTAATAGATTATACACATTCAATTTAACTTCAGACGCCTTAGGTAAGCTGAAAGAAATATTCGTTACCGGGTTAAAAGGATTGGGATAGTTTTGTCCTAATATAAAATCAGCGGGAATAGTATTTGTAAATTGACTAAACCAGATCCCTGTCGGATAATCAGCCAGATTATCATAAGCCGCTCCGTTGAAAGCCGGTCTTGGATCAAGTCCGGCGTCCTGAGCGCGGCTGATTCCCATTAGCTGCGGATCGGTCTCCACATTAGCAGTCGCCGCATCGTTCAAATGATCTTTGGTATAGGACTCGCGGCCAATGGAATCGGCTAAAGTAAAGCCGTTTACATTAAACCAGATATTATTTAAAAATTTGATCTCGCCGGCTTCTAAGCGTTCTTTGCTGTCATTGGGAGAATACTTATCGCTGATATGTAAGCCGTATCCATTGTAATCGCCAAAAATGCTGTTATTATATTCACCGCCCCAGTTCTCGCGCAGCTTGAATATCTGATCCTGATCGGTATTAGTAGAACTCTGACCCGATCCTAAATAGGTAGCGTTATAAGTTACCGCATAAGTTATCGGCTCTTGAGTAACCGCCGAACTTGGCGCGCCGTCGTGCTCTGCGCACATATTGCCGAAATCCGGATGTTGAATAGCAAATAAAAACTGGTTCTTACCGCGGAATCCTTCGTCCATATCAAAAGCGTCGTCTCCGCAAAAAGCGACAATCAAATGTTTGGAATTAACCGTACCGCCAAACCACTCAAAACCGTCGTCCTTGTTTGCGTACACTTCAACATATTCGATTGTTGTGCCTCTGCCTACGCCGCCCATGGTTAAACCGTTGATCTCATTGCCTTCACCGATCTCTGCGCCGCCGTGACGAATCGTTATATAACGCAATATACCCGAATTGTCATCATCATCCGTGCCGCCGTACAAACCGCGCGGTTCGGTGGTCGGGATGCCTTCAATATTGTGCTCGCCCGCAGGACGATTAATCTTTGCTTTACCTAATATAATCACTCCGCCCCACAGTCCTTTAGTATCGAAAGATATATCAACAGGATTGGTCACATCATCGGACTCTGCCGTGAAAATGATCGGACGGTCGGCTGTGCCTTCGGCGTAAATCTTGCCGCCGCGGGCTACGATCAAAGCGCTGGCGTTCTCGCCGGAACCGGGTTTACCTTTGACAACCGTGCCGGCTTCGATATGCAATACCGCGCCGTCGTCCACAAATACGCGCCCGTCTAATAAATAAACATTATCCGAAGTCCAGTAAACGGTCTGACCGGATTGAATATCAGTATCTGTTACAGTTACCGGATTAGAACCTGTGGCAGCGTCGGCTAATATGCCGTAGTGATACAAGCCTGTCCAGCCGTGAGCCCAGTTGGTCGCCCCAAATGCGCCCTTGTAGTCTACAGCGTCAAAAAACCTTTCTCCGGCTGTTAACCCAAAAGGAATTGCGATTATTACCGCCGTTAATACAGTCAATAAAGTAATTTTGGTCCGCTTCATGAAAATACCTCCTAAAATAAAGTTAATTTGTTCTTCCTACTCTTATTTAATGATATGCATCAAAAATTCAGTAAATATAATTCAAGTTCTAAAACGATATTCATAAACTTTAGATTTGTTTTGTGAATATATTTGCACTTTTATATTATTTGCCCCCTCGACTTGTAAAGATCTCATTTGATAAAATTTGTCTGCATTTATATTGCTATCAAATGAATAAACAATCCATATTGATTTATTATTTGATTCTATCCTGCAGCCTTGAAAATTAGAAAAATTTTTTAAGGCATAATTAGAATTTTTAGCTGTGTTTTCAAATTTTGTATTACTTTCCATTTTTAATCCTAAATATTTAGTTCACTTTAAACTTTCATATAAACTAACATGAGCTTTCGCCCTCAATAAACAATGAAAGTAGCCACTAAGGCTCTAAGTATTTAAAAATTAATTATTTCTTTGTGTCTTTGTGTCTTCGTGGCATTTTCTACTTTCATATAACCAATATTAGTCTAACTAAAATATATTAGAATACCGCTATGATCTTATTAGACTTTGTTTAGATAAATATTTAGGAAATATTAAAAAGCTGATTTATAATTGATAACCTATTCCAATCGAAAACGATCTTCCTCTTTTGTACTGGCTGTAGATATATCCCCTGCCCTTGAATTCCTGTGTTTTTTTGTAATAAGGGTCAAGAATATTTTTAGCGGAAACTTTGAAGTTCATGTTATTGGTAAATTTCCAGCCAAACGAGAAGTTCAGCATGCCGACCGGTTGTTCATAAACATCCGGCGTTGCCGCGTAGCTCACTTTGTCCAGACGCTCGCCAAAAACATTATAGTACAAATTACTCATAATTCCGATTTGAGGATTATCATACGTAAGATTCAAATTCAATAAGTAAGGCGACTGCCCCTGAAACTGCCGCGTATCCGGTGCATCCGGACGGAAATCGCGGATCAGGCTAAGTTCTTCATCTGAGATATCCACGGAAGACGATATCAGGGAAAGATTAGCGCCCAATAAAAAGTATTTAAGATCCTCACTCAGGATATCCAGATTTTTCCGTACTTCAAACTCCAACCCTACGGCGCTGGCTCTGTCCACGTTTTGCCAGGTATTTTGACCGAATGTATCAAAGACTTTTTCAATTGGGTTACTGAAATCTTTATGAAAGGCGCTTATAGCATAAATTTCTCCGGGCCGGGAAAACCATTCCCAACGTAAATCAATATTTTCAATGAGTGTGCGCTCGAGATTCTGATTGCCAATATAAATATCTCCGCCAATGAAATCGAAAGTAGCAAAAGGACCTATTTCCCTGAACGACGGACGAGCCAGGGTTTTGCTATAGGCGGCGCGGATATTCATATTATTATTTATAGAATAAATGAAGTTGACCGAAGGAAGGATATCTTCGGTTTTAATTTCCCCGTGATTCAACTTATCATCCTTAGTGTGCATCCACATATCTGTTGTTTCCAGCCGCGCTCCGCCTATAAAACGCAGGGAACCTATTAGCGGCAGGTCGAGCATGGCATAGGCGGCTGATATATTCTGAACAGCATCGTAATTATTTGCCGGCAACATAGTTTCCTGTACAAGTACGCCGTATTCATAAGTTACATATTCTACCCCGCGTATGGTAACAACATTTGAATCAATAATTCCGATATTATCAGGACTAAGCAGGTCGTTGGGATTACCGTTATATTTAAAGACCGGTTCCTGCACAAACTCAAAAAGCCGTTCGCAATAATCACGATTTTTTTTAGCTAACAGCCCGCCTGTTTTTATGTTAGCCGATCTGCCGGACCATTGTTTAAACGGCAATTCAATATCAAGAGTAAAATTACTGCGCTCTTCGTTCAGATTCCTATAATAGCGTCGAGGCGGAGTATTACCTTTGATCCCGTATTTGTTTTCCCCATCGATCTGTTCGTAAAAACTGGTAAAATATCTCAAATCGGGTTCATTTTGGTGAGTGCTTCCTAATGAAGCCTTCCAGGAAATTTTAGTGTTAAAAAGGGCTGGGAAATTATGATCCCCTTCTAATTGAGCTGTTTTTAACGTTCTTTCGTTATAAGACAAAACACTGGTCTGAAAGATTTTGTTCTCATCCAGATCGTAGGGATATTTTCCTTCCAGAAAGCGGGATTTGTTTTCGCCGTTTTGGTTATACATACCGTTCATACTAAAGATATGGTTCGGGCTAAGCCTGTATGACGCCTTGAGTAATCCGCCCCACAATACTTCATCTTTGCTCATAGTATCTTTCAAATCGTAAACATTTGCCATAACCAGTTCCGTACCCTGATTCCATCTGCGATGAATTCCGCCGTTAAACGAGGAATAATCGCGCCGGTAACTAGCGCTGGCAAGAAATCCCAATGTGCGTCCGAATAAAGAGATTTGGTTGCCGAATGAAAGAGAAAGAGCGCGGTTCATTGGGAATGTATTGTAAGACGGCCCCAGTTCCCTGTTAAACGCCCGCGTCATTTCGATGCGTTTGTTAAGATCAGGCTCATCGCCATTATAATTTTTGACTATTTCGGGAAGATCACGAGCGCCGTCATCGAAACCGAGCCAGTCCGTGCCGCTGCCGGCATTTCCGATAACGCCGTTATCATTGTAACTTGTTTGTGTATTAAAAGTGGAAGATATCCCCGCTGAAAAACTAAGCCTGTCAGGGAAATCTTTTGTTTTGATATCTACAGTCCCCCCGGAAAAATTTCCCGGTTTGTCTGGTGTGAAACTTTTTGTAGTAGTAATATTGTCCACTAAACTTGAGGGAATGAGATCGATGGAGCCGGAACGTTTATAGGGGTCTGTACTGGGAATTTCAGCGCCGTTTAATTGCGTGCTGGTATAGCGGTCGCCCAGCCCGCGCACATAAACGTATTTGCCGTCCACTACCGAAGCGCCGGTCACTTGTTTCATAGCGTCGGCAGCGGTGCTGCTTCCGGCCCGGGATATGGCTTCGGCGCTCACAGCGTCGCTTACTGAAACCGATTTCTGTCGGAATTTTAATAGAGCCGCTTCCGTATTCTCAATAGCTTTGGCTTCAACAACCACCACTTCGCTTGTCAGAATCTCGGGTTTGATAGATAAATTCAACCTGGTTGTCTGACCCGCATTCACTTCTAAATGATTAATTTTTGTTTCAGCATAGCCGACCACAGAAATCATTAATACGTATTCACCTGTTGGAACATTAAGAATTAAATAACGCCCATCCACATCGCTGGCTGAACCAAGCGAGGTATTCTCCAAATAAATATTTGCGCCGATTATTGGATTCCCGGTTTCCGCATCTATTACAATACCGGTAATTTTACCGTTCGATCCGGCAAAAGTAAGTAATGGGACAATAAATAATAGGATGATAAATTTTTTCATTTTAGTATTTCCTCTTCAAATTTTATTTTTAAAAGTAACATAAAGCCGCTTCTTATTTAATCCATAAAATTTATAGTTGAATTGTTAGGAATATGTTAGATTAGTATTAAAATATTTAAAGGGATTTGTTAGTCCCTTATGAGTTGAATTCGTAAAAAATTGTTAAAAACTTTTTTAACCGATTCTGCAATCTCTTGTGTATCATGGCATAGAGAGGGGAAAGTGGCCCAAAGGGGTCGCTACGCGAGAAGCGGAACCCTGAGCTTAGCCGAAGGGCAGGAATTAGGAATTTTCCTTGTATCAGAGACCGCTTCGCTTAACTCTGATACGAGGGATAAACTATGGTTCACCTACGTTAAGCCGGATAATTCTTTAGTCCCAGCGGGACGAAATGTTTGTAGTAAAAGATACCCCCCAACAATGGGAAGCCCCATTGGGGCGGTATGTTGTTTTTAATTGATAACTGCCAGACTCAGGCGGGGAGCGGATAAGAATAGAATCCTAAAGAATTGGAATTTATTATTTGCGCCACTCCGCAGGAATTCCTTTGGGAAGTTTTGTTATTTCCGGTTTATCCGGCTTAGAAATGATATTTATGAGTCCCACAGAGACAAAATATTTCAAAGAAAAAACAAACGCCTTTATAGTATAAATATTACCGATACCAAGATTGATGGATATAATCATACATGCCGGAATCTATACTTTCCTCGCGGCATAGACCGGTTCTTTTTGAACAGCGCCGCATTTACGCCGGATTGCAGGAAATTGAAGAAACATTCCAGCATATAGACGGCTAAGACGATGAACAGAAGCGTAAAAACGACGACATTCTTAAAAAACATGTAATCGCTTTGAAGAGTTTTATAGACGAGCATATTAAGCGTTTCATTTGTCAATATTTTCTTTATCATAATATAACACCTTTTTTTAATTATATATTATAGACTGTCATAAGCCGGTCGTAAATAGGTTTGTCTGCCAATCTTAAAACGGTTCCCGCGCCAACTGACTGTTCTACTGAAATAAGGCACATACCAAATCAAACTAATCAGTAAATCCTTAATAGGCGCGGCAAGGTAATACTTTTTGCATAAATCGGTTTTAATTAACCGCGAGATATATATATCGTAAATAGTTTTAAAAAAACTGACGCCCAAAAACTGGATAATGCCCGTTAAATCCCACATCAAAATCATTAAAATAAAACTTATGGCAACCGGATTGGAAATTGACTCCATTGTATAATAAGAGATGTGCATATTGCGGCGCATTTTAGCCCAACGGGAGTGCCTGCTTATAAATTCTTTCAAGCTCCAGTTCTTATTGATGTTATCAGCGAAGGTATTAACTGTCCGCACTTGTAAACCGAGTTTACTGATACGCTGACCAATTAAATAGTCTTCACCCAGGAAATTCTTAAATGCCGTAAAGCCGCCAATAGCAAATAGTGTTTCTTTTGACATCAACATCGCCTTTCCGATTGACACCGGTTTCCCAAATAACCGTTCCGCCATAAAAACATTAGGCGCAACATAAGTGTTCAGATGCAGATTTTCCATTGCCGCCGCCGCTGTTTGAGCGCCCATCCCTCTGACTGCAGCCGTAACAAGACCTATATCGGATGATACAATTTGGGAACTAAGCCGGTATAAGAAATCCGGCTTTACCCTGGTATTGCTGTCGCTGATTAAAATATATTCTTTATTAACAGCCGGATACATATTCTTCAAATTATTAACTTTAGGATTAAAACATGTTTTCCGGCGGTCTATAACAATTTTTGAAGCAACCCCAGGGAACTGCTTTTGTAGTCTTTTTACAATTTCCAATGAGGGATCTTCGGGATCATTAACGCCAAATATTATCTCAAAATCCGGATAATCCTGCCGAAAAAATGAAACCAGGTTTATTTCAAGTTCATTATCGATTCCTTTAAGCGGTTTAAGAATTGAAACGGAAGGAAGCTTCCGTGGCTCAGCCGAATTAGAACCGCCCTGCCTGAGAACATTTCTTGTTACCAGCGCCATAATAATCAAATAACTAATACTTAATCCAATAAAAACATAATAAAGATAGATAATATAAATCATAAACTACCTTCCTTTTTTATTAGAAAATATATTGTAATTATTCAGTATCAATTAATTTATAATTAGAATTTATTTGGAATTGTATTAGAATTGTATTAGAGGCTTTTTAAATATTTTTTGTTTGAATATTGCGGATAAATTCCGCGTAAAAACGGCCGCTGCCCCGGAGCGTTCGACGATATTCTTGTGTATAATCCACCCCGACCAATCCGAATCTAACCTTTGTCCCAATCAGCCATTCATAATTATCTAAGAAACTCCAGTAAAAATAACCTTTTAAATTTAAACCGCTATCCAGAGCCTTATGTACGGAATTCAAATGATTTCGCAAATAACTGATCCGTTTTTTATCATCCTCAGTTGCTAGACCATTTTCAGTAACAAAAACAGTTTTCCCTGTAGAAGCCGCCCACTTAACCGCCTTAAATAAACCCGCAGAATAATTTTCCCATCCCATTTCCGAGAGCCCCTCTCCCGATTTGTGCTTAAACTCTAATTGCATCGGGGCATTAACGTCAAACTTAAAGCGGGTGAAAGTCCGGTAATAATAATTGACTCCCCAAAAATCAATTTTATCTTTTAAATCAATAGTCTTTTCGAAATTGAGGACAAAAGGCAATCTAAATGAAAGCCGGTTTTTCTCAAAAGCATTTAAGATCATCATATTAAAAAAATTATGGGCAATAGAGGCAACGGCAAAATCTGCCGGATTCCAGATGCAAAACGGCTTAAAGACAATAAAGTTTTTGGCGACGCCGACCTCTGCCCGGTCATTTCTGCTTTTTATGATATCATAAACCTTTCCATGCGCCTGCAATAAATGATATAATGCCTGCATCATTAAATCAAAACTTTTTTTACCGGGTGGAAACTTTGCATCGGCATACGCGGCTAATGCCCACACTAAAGGTTCATTGAAAGTTATAAAATAGCGCACTCTTCCTTCAAGATACGGTAAAATATATGAGACATAACGAACATATCTTTCGACTGATTCCTTCTTATGCCATGGTGATTTCTGGTGAAACCAGACAGGATGGGTAAAATGGTGTAAAGTTAAAACCGGCTCAATATTCAATTCTATTAAGCGGTCAATCATAGCTGAATATTGTTTAACAGCTTGCTTATTGTATGAGCCGGGCTTGGGCTCTATCCGCGCCCATTCTATTGAAAACCGGTAGGCGTTAACATTGAGTTCTTTCAGGATTTCAAAATCTTTTTCCCAGGTCAGCCAATGATTGGCGGCATTATTATAGGAAGGATTATTACCATTCTGTTTTAATTTTCCCAAGGCTTCCCATTTGGTCATATCATTTTTAATATGCCCTTCAATCTGGAAAGCCGAAGTAGCCGCGCCCCAAAGGAATCGTTCCGTTCTATTACTCATTTATTATTAGTCCAGCGTCTATGCTTTTTTCTACTTAGCAGGCAATTATAAATACGGCAGCGCCTCTATCGAATCTTTCGTAAGGCCTATAAAAAATGACGGGGAATCGGTCCAGCTTCCGGGGTTTAAATAAAGAACTTCATTCTCCGTGATTCTTTCCACATGGTGCGTATGTCCGCAAATAACAATCTGAGCATTACGGCGCTTAGCATATTCAATGGCGCGTTTACGCACAATTTGCGTGTTACGCAGAAATGTTTTTGAGTTGCGTTTCAACCAGCGCCCGAAACGCTTTTTCTTGGGATCCAAATATAAGCTTAACCGGTAAAATCCATCTGCAATATCCGAAATTATTGGAAACTTGTTGAGAAATGTATCAAAGATATCTCCATGTAAAACCAGAATCTTTTTCCCATTCCAATTTAATGTATATTCGTTATAAACTTCAATGCCTAATAATTGCGTTAATAAATCTGAATAACCGTCGTGATTGCCGCGTATCCAAATAACTTCTATATGGTTTTCCGCATCGGTAAGCCTGCGCAATTTGCTTAATACTTTCCAATGATACCGGTTTAAACGGTGCATATTAATCGAATCGAATACATCTCCGTTAATAATCAACCGCTTGAATGAAATCTGTTCTAAAAATTCTATAAGAACTTCAGCCCGCGAAACCTTGCTTCCAAGATGTATATCGCTAATAATAACCGTCTCAAAAATATCCACCGGCTTACCAAAATAGTCGGCGTAATCCGGCAGGGAAATCTTATCCAAAACCGATTGAGTAAAAGAATTATTTCCATATTCTATAGTTTCCAAAAAGCCTGATTGATAGATGTGTTGATGTTCTTTAAAATCTTTTTCCATATTTTTTATTCCGATATTAATATTTTTAAAATTATGAGAATTCACTAAACCGATGAAAGTTTTCAACTCACCCCCTAAATCCCCCTCTCTTTAAGAAATAGAGGGG
>JAUXGF010000245.1 GCA_030622395.1 Calditrichaceae bacterium | reverse complement strand
GTTAGTCTTTTTATCACTCATCACACTAACGGGATTGTTTCTTTTTAGTTGTGAAAAATCACCAAACTCATCGGATGAATTAGAACTCGACGCTGTGGTTGAAGAACAAGCTGCGGTCGGCTGGGAGGTCAACAGCATAGTCAGCTCAAGCGGCGAGGTCGAAGAATTGACGCAGAATTCAGATTACCTGGAAGATAAGGGTATTTCAGATATGTCCAGCGTCTCGCTATTAAAAAAGCAAGCGCTCCATCTGACAAGCGAAGTCAAAACCCAACTGCCTGCTCAGATGTCGTTAAATAAGACTACCGGTGATTCTCTTGTCTTTTTTGAAGAGATTTTTATCGGCGGTAAGGGTATTCGAAAAGCGCTTTACTACGATTCAGAAACCGGAATAGCGCGATATTATGAAGTTGTTTTCCAATTCCCAAAATGGCGTAATATAAGGTATGATTCCTCTGAAGTAATTGTTAATGTTGGTTCTGACCTTGATAACGAAGCAGATGACTTACTTGTAAGTTTTTATCAATTACAAAATTTCAAGGATACATTTTTCATTCAAAAAATTGAATCTCAATTAGAAGTTACCGATTATGACGGCACAGAAATAACCGGCGTGGTAGCAACTTCCGACGCTAATTACCGCTCAAACTATTTTTTATCACACAGAAAACAATCTGTTGAATTAAATCCGGATAAATCGGGAACGTTGAGCGATAAATTTGATTACAGCGATAAGAAATCATCTTCACGAAGCGTTACTTTTTATGCCGACCGAACCGGCACATTTTCAAAGACGCTGCGTAACGGAACGACAATCAGCGGTACATTTGACTGCGTTGAGTATCCTGATGATCTGGAAGGTTCATACTCGGAAACAATTGTTTTTCCTACAGGCAGATATTTAGATAAAATTACTAATTCCGTGATTATATCTCTTACTTATCCGGATTCAATTTTTAACGGCGACTTTTCGAAAATAATTTATTTTAGTTCGGGAAGTATAGACTCAGCCAGCGCCAGTATACAAATTCAAGAGATTGAGGGAGTTAAAACAACTACATTATCGTTGACAAAAGCCAACGGCGCCCACGGATCATTTGTCATCATAGAAGAAGAGAGTATGTCGACATTAACCGGTAACTGGACTACGTGGAATGGATATTATATTGAAATTAGCGCGGAATATTATTTTGACGGCAGCGGTCATATTCACTATGAAGTTTACACCTCTTATGACTCTTTTGAGAACGGCGACTCTCCTATAATTATAGTTGATTATTATTTCTCCTCGGATCAAACCGGAAATGGAACAATAACTTATCAAGGCAATACATACAAAATCACCTTTGATGAATACGGACAGGCTTCCGTCTCAAAAGACGGAAAGTCAAAAAGTATTAATCTTTTCCGATAGTACAAATACGGCGGGCGCATAAAATGTGCCCGCCTTTTTTTTCATATATTAATAAGTTAATAGTTCAATTTAAAGTTAGCCAAAGATATTTGTCCCGATGCATCGGGAATAGCCACCAAGGCGCTAAGACACAAAGAAGAAAAAAATAATTAATTAAATATACTTCGAGTCTTTGTGTCTTAGTGGCAAGAAAGTCGGGATATTAGTTTTACTAACTAAGAATCAAAATTTTCACAATGTACTTGTAAAAAATGAATTCAAAATCTATATTATTTAAGTTGTTATTATGATAACCTTTAATTTTTTAAAAATTATGAATAAACAGAGCAGCAAACGGATTTTAACCCTTTTTCTTCTTTTCTCCCATTTAATCTTTCTAAAAAGCGGTTTTCCACAATCAAACGATAAACCGATATACTTCATTATCGAAAACATTTCTATTGAAGGCAACTCAAAAACTAACACAGACGTTATCTTTGAAAATCTGTCTTTTGGAATCGGAGATACTTTAAGTGAAGACGAAATCCGCTTAGGTATTGAAAGACTGCAAGATACGGATATATTCAAAGAAGTCGCTTTTACGCCGCGAATCGGCTCTGAGGCGGGCAAGCTTCATTTGATAATTAAGGTGATGGAAAGATATTGGCCTACTTTTAGATTCAAAGGCGGTTTCAGTGAAATGGACGGTTGGTATCTTACTCCAATCAGTTTAAACATGGACAATATTTTTGGTTTCGGAAATTTCACCGACTTGGATATAACCTTCGGAGACCGGATTACCAGTATCAATTTTAATTATATTAATCCAAATATTTTTAAAAGTGATTTCGATTTATATTTCCGCATATTTCTTAGCAGCCTCCAATTTGTACATTATATCGACGATAGTAAATTACTTCACAATGTACCTCGGAGCGGATATTTTTTAGGGATGCGCAGCCGCGAAGGATTCTTCAAGCGCTTCCTGATTGGCTGGGAAGTATATGCCACTGTCCCTGATTCATTCGCCACGGTCGCCGGTTCTAAAGAAAAGTTTTATGATTTCCCCGAGCAAATAGATAAATATGTAAAACAAAAGTGGGCCGCATCAGCCTTTTCTGTTTCCTTTAATTGGGATGAGCGTGATAATGCGGCTTATCCTTCGCGCGGCTGGTGGTTAGGGATGAAGTTTTTTCAAGCTGATAAACAAATAGGAAGCCAGGTAAACTTTACCCGCTTTATTTTTGACGCTCGTAAATATCAGCGCCTTTTTAATAAAACCGTTGCCGCGGCAAGATTAAAATTCGGGATAATTTCCAATAACGCTCCGTTTTATGAAAAATTCTATTTAGGCGGACCAAATTCCCTGCGCGGTTACGCAGACCGCAGCCTGAGCCCGGAAGGAGGCGGCGATCAAATATATCAAGCCGGATTAGAACTTCGCTTTCCGATTTCCCAAAAAAATTACCCCAAGCATCTTCTAACCGGAGTCTTATTTTTTGACAGTGGCGCTAATCTGCTTGCGGATGATAAACCGGAAATTAAATCATTTAAAAGCAGTTACGGTTTTGGTCTGCGCTTCCGCCTGCCGTTCATCAGCCTGTTTAGAATGGATTTTGCTTATCCGATTGACGGAGGCGAAAAGAGACTGCAATTTTCGCTCGGTCACACTTTTTAAATGCAGATTAATAAAATTACTTTTGCAAAATAAGCTTCCCCCTTAAAAAAGGGGGATTAAGGGGGTTGTAAAAATTTGAGATACCCAAAAAATTTATTTAAAATAAAATCCCTTTAAAAAACACAACCCCCCAGCCCCCTTTTTTAAGGGGGAATTATTGAAACAAATTTTTCTGTTATATAATTAATTCCAAATATATTTGATTAGATTTACAGATTCAAAAAGCGGCTAATTTAATAATTTTATGAGAATTGCAATTTATGACGCCTGTTGTATATAAACACAATAATAGAATATTCCATTTATTGTACCTTTTATTTTTTACTCTTTCCGCTTCCCTTTTGTTTGCCCGGGACGGCGTTATAAAATCATTAAACATGCGCATTGAACATGATAATTTGTTTGTTGTTTGTCAATTTTCCGATTTAATTGACAGCGACATGCAGCAGTCTTTAGCCAGCGGCATGAGCAGCTCGCTTAATTTTCACATAGAATTACGGCGGATTAACGGGAATAAGTTACGTACAATTGATGAAACCGTAGCGCTGCGTTATGATATTTGGGAAAAGAAATATCGTCTGCGGATTTCTAATAAAGAAAGAGATTTTAAAAATATCGAACATTTTAAGATTTTTTTAAATGATTCTCTCAGCTTTAATATAGGAAAGCTAAAAGGGCTTTCACCTGATAAAAAATTACAGATCATTTTAACTTTATCACCGGAAAAGATATCTATTGCGCAAAAGAAGAAATTGAACTATTGGTTAACCAGCGAAAACGAAACCAAAAAGGGGCAGCCATCCCTGAAAGAAGAATCAGGATTTTCGATTAACCTTTCAAAGTTGATTTCACTTTTTATCAGTAAAGAGGTTAATTCTAATGTCCATATTTTTAAATCAAAATCATTTACAATACAATCTTTGAGAAAAAATGAAAACACTGCGCAGTAAAATATTTATATTCGTTTCTCTGCTATTGCTTTTACCGGCGCTTCCCCTTTCGCTTTTTATAATGCAGTTATTAGATAAAAGTTACAGTATCGGAGTTAACGAGCGGGTTGAATCCGCCCTTGACGGCGCCCTTGAGATTTCCGCCGATTTCTATCAAATGCATAAAATGCGCTTGCAATCATTCTTAAATCACCTCGTAAAAGATAAGCCTGTATCGAGTGATAAAACAGCCGCTAAAATTACACGGGACTTACCTGAAGCAGAGTATCAAATAATTAAATTAACAGAAACCGATATAAATAAAATTATAATTCCAATATCTACAATTAAAAAATTTATTGATAAAAAAATACCTCAAATCGTTTGGCCGGCTGCGGATCACAGCAAACTTTACGCCTTAGCTTACATCAACAAAGATCAGCTTTTACAGATTGAATATCCTCTCCCTGAATCATTTCGCAGGGCGGCTTCGCAAATTCAGGAAGTCAGCCAGATTTACAAAACACTGGGGCTTGTGCGCGCAAATATCCGCCGCAGCTTTCTTTATACATTTTTAATTATATATGCCGGCGGCGTGCTGATAGCTTTAATTGTTTCATATTTGATTTCCAAAAAAATCACCCGCCCTATCGAAGCGCTTACTGCGGCGACTAAGGAAATCGGTAAAGGCAACCTGAATTACCGCATCTCTGTTACCGGACATGATGAATTTGGTTTACTTGCTTCAGCGTTTAATCAAATGGTAAAAGAACTTATGGAAAGCCAGAGAAAAATTATAGACCTGGAAAAAATGGCTGCCTGGCGGCAATTAGCGCGCCGATTGGCTCATGAAATCAAAAACCCACTCACTCCGATCCAGCTTATGGCGCAGCAAATGCGGGATAAATATACAGGCAATGATAAGGATTATAAAAATACGTTAAACGAATGCTGCGATATAATCGAACAGGAAGTGGGAAGTTTAAAAAAACTGGTAGCCGAATTTTCCGATTTTGCCCGGATGCCCCAGGTTCAGCCCGCTAAACAGGATATTTGCCAACTGCTTGAATCTATCCAAAAATTATACCGACATGCAGACATAAAAACGGAACTTCCCGCCGGCCCTGTCGAATTTGCCTTTGATTATGAATATATGAAACGAGCGCTTATCAATCTTGTGGATAACGCGCTGGCTGCAAG
>JAUXGF010000060.1 GCA_030622395.1 Calditrichaceae bacterium | reverse complement strand
TAATCTTTAAACATCAAAATTTTTAAATATATAAAACCCTTCTCTATCCACCCCTGCTGCAAGCGTCATTCATTTTTAGTTGCATAGCGTCTGCTCGTTTAATATCTTTTAGCGATAAAAAATATTTACCGATTGTTTTTTTATGCTTAGTCACCTATGAGTTGAATTCGTGAAAAATTGTTAAAAAGTTTTTTAACCGATTCTGCAATCCCTTGTGTATCATGGCATAGAGAGGATTTTTCTAAATCCAGCTATGGTTCAAAAACGTTAAACCGGATAATTCTTTAGTCCCAGCGGAACGAAATGTTTGTAGTAAAAGATACCCAAAAAAATGGGAAGCCCCATTCCCACAGGGAGGCTGCGCCTGGGGCGGTATGAAATTTTTAATTAATGATTACTCCTGCCTACCGGCGGGCATGGCGACTCGGGTGGGGAGCGGAGAAGAATAAAATCAAAAAGAATTGGATTTATTATTTAAAATTTGTTACTTCCAGTTTATCCGGCTTAGGATTAATAATAAAAAGGAGTGAGAATGATTCGTTATTTTATCATATTCTTTTCAGCGGCAGCCTTATTGGCTCAATCTAATGACTGGCAGACTTATTATGAAAAATCAGGCTATAAAGAAACGCCTCGATATAACGAAACAGTGCAATATTGTAAGCGTTTAGCTGACGCTTCTACATGGATAAATTATACTTCTTTCGGCTGCAGTCCGCAGGGACGGGATATTCCATTATTAATTATCGACCGCAATGGAAATTTTACGCCGGACAAGGTTCACGCTGCCGGTAATGTGATATTTTATATTCAAGCCGGTATTCATTCAGGGGAAATAGACGGCAAAGACGCCGGTTTAATGCTGATTAGAGATATTGCTATTACAAAAAAGCTGGCGGCTCTTATTGATCATGTGACTGTTCTATTTAATCCGATCTTTAATGTAGACGGGCATGAGCGTTTCGGCGCCTATAACAGGGCTAATCAAAACGGACCGGAAGAGATGGGCTGGCGGGTAACCGCACAAAATTTAGATCTAAACCGCGATTACTTAAAAGCCGACGCCCCTGAAATGCAAAGCTTTCTGCGGTTGTATTGCAAATGGCTGCCGGAATTTTTTGCCGATTGCCATGTAACCGACGGCGCCGATTACCAGTACGTTATGACATATAAAATTGAAACTCACGGTATACTCGATGAAAATTTGATTAAATGGATAAAGGAATCTTATCTGCCTCCTTTAGAAGACGCCATGCACAAAAGCGGTTTCCCGATAATTCAATATGTTACTTTCCGCCGCTCCCGTGATCTTAAAAGCGGTATGAACACATGGGCTGCGCCGCCGCGCTTTTCCGACGGTTATACAGCCATTCATAATCGTCCCGGTCTTTTAATTGAAACGCACATGTTCAAAGATTACAAAACTCGGGTAACGGCTACGTACAAAATTTTGGAACATACGCTCGAAACGCTTAATAATGAATATCTGCATTTAAAAAAGATTGTTCATAAGGCGGATTCCCTAACCTCTCAGGCGGCATTCCGCCAAAAGCCATTCACCTTAACCTACAAACACAGCTCAGACAGCGTAATGATTGATTTCTTAGGCTATGAATATGAAGTTGTAAAAAGCGAATTAAGCGGCGGTGATTGGTATCGCTTTTCGAATAAACCGCTAACCTATCGTATTCCCTTTTTTAACAAAATGGACCCGGATATTCAGGTGCAATTGCCGGAGGCGTATATTGTTCCCGCAGAATGGCAGGAGGTTATTAAACGTATTGAATTACACGGCATTAAATTTAAACGGCTTTTGGAACCAACCAAAATCAATGTGCACTCTTATCGCTTTATAAATGCTCAATGGAGACAGCGTCCTTATGAGGGCCGGCATAGGGTCAGCTTTGAAGTAGAAGCTTTCGAAGAAGAACGCTTGTTTCCTGCCGGTTCCGTGATAATTGATATGAATCAACGAGCGGCGAAAGCAGCCGCCAATATTTTAGAGCCGCAGGCGCCGGATTCTTATGTTAACTGGGGATTTTTTAACGCAATATTTGAACGCAAAGAATATGTGGAGTCTTATGTGATGGAAGAACGCGCCCGCATGATGCTGGCAAGCGATGATAAATTAAAAAACGAATTTGAATCTAAAATAAAAAGCGATTCCGCTTTTGCCGCTGATCCGCGGTCTATTCTAATGTGGTTCTACCAAAAATCACCCTATTGGGATAAGAAAATGAATGTTTATCCGGTTGGAAAAATTGCAGACAGGGCTGTTTTGCGGAGGTTAGAATTGGAGTGAGGAGTAGCCCCAAAGGGGTCTCTACGCGAAAAGCGGCGCCCTGAGCTTAGCCGAAGGGCAGGAATTAGGAATTTTTCTTGTATCAGAGTTAAGCGTAGCGGTCTCTGATACACACGGGGGAATTATTCCGGCAGGTGTGGGGGGCGAAGCGTTTCGGGCGATGATATTGAAATAACAGATGTAAGAGTGAAGCATTTCAGGCAACGTGGTCACGTATCAGAGACCGCTTCGCTTAACTCTGATACGAGGGAAATAAAGGCTGGATTATTACATTAGATTGTTTTAATTAAAATTGTTTAATAAACTAACTGGCCAAGGGATATTAAAATGGATTGCAAACCAATTTCTTTTAATGAATTAAATGTAAAGGTTCATCATCTCTGGGCAAAACAGTGGATGCTGTTGACAAGCGGTGATTTTGAAAAAGGACAGTTTAACGCTATGACGGTAGGGTGGGGAAGTTTTGGGGTAATGTGGAATAAACCGTTTGTTCAGGTGGTTGTCCGTCCGACTCGCTATACTTATGATTTTATGGAGCGATACGATACTTTTACTCTCTGCGCCTTTCCTAAGCCATGGCGCGATGCATTACAATTATTAGGTAAAAAATCCGGAAGGGACGGCAACAAAATTGAAGAATCGGGTCTTACGCCTATTGCTTCCACTAAAATAGCGGCTCCAAGCTTCGCCGAAGCTGAACTTATTTTTGAATGTCAAAAAATTTATTGGAACGATATGAATCCCGCTCAATTTATCGATCCGGGAATAGATAAAAACTACTCCCAAAAAGATTATCACCGTATTTACTTTGGGCGGATATTGTCAATATTAGGCGAAAAACATTATTGGGCATAATTGAAAATACTGTGATTTGCCTATGCCCGTTTTTTAACAAACATTAAGAACATAGCTTTTCAAATTCACCCTGTTAAATAAAAAATTAATGTGATTGGAAAATGCGCAAACATATTATTTAACGGGGTAAATTAATTAATGAAAGCGATACTGGATGCTGGATGTTTGAGTTTTCTATCCAATATCCAGTATCTATTTGAATAAAACATTTCCCGACCATTCGGGACGCTTTTGCGGGGATACCGATTACTGATTACCGATCACCGGTTACTGGATGCTGCGTATAAGATAATTGAATATTTAAAAGGAGAGTAATGAAAAAATTTATTTCAAAATTAAAAGGGTATCTTATTTCAGGGATTTTAGTGGTAGTTCCTTTAGTGATAACTTTTTTTGTACTCAAATCTATCGTTCTTTCTTTAGATAATATAATCCGCCCCTATTTAGAACCACAGCTAGGATTCTGGCCTATCGGGATGGGAATTTTAATAATGCTTGTTGTAATCTCTCTAATCGGGCTGTTGACAAAAAATATAGTTATCCGCAAATTCTTAATTTTAGGGGAGCAGGTTCTTTACAAAATTCCTGTCGCTAAAATAATCTATTCTGCCGTAAAGCAAATTCTGGAAACATTTTCAAAAAGTGAAAAGCAATCATTTAAAAGAGTAGTGCTGGTTGAATATCCCTGCGCCGATATTTGGTCAATCGGGTTTGTTAATGGTGAAACTTACCTGCCCGGCGATACCGTTAAAAAATTAAACATACTCATTTTAGCCGCTATAAATCCTGCATCAGGATTTTTTATTATGGCGCCGGAAAATAAAACAATCGCTTTAGACATAAGTGTGGAAGAAGCAATGAAGTGGGTTATTTCCGGCGGGATTATCAAACCGCAAGGATTAACGGGATAGAGAAGACCTCAAAGGTTTTCCCAAACCTTTGAGGTCTTTGAAGAATGATTGGATTGATGAAAGACTGGAGTGCTGGAGTAATGGTGAAGAATTGGATTGTTGAAGTTATGGATTAATGTTCCAAAGGAGTTCCTACGGAATAAGAATAGAATGTCTACAACAGATTTTTTAATATAAAGGATAAAGACGGGAAGTTTTAAAGGTTGAAAAAATTTAGTCGCGGTAGGGACGCCGGAAGATACTGACCGACGCCCTCCGCTGAAAATTTCCTTTAGGCAGGAAAATATCCAATATATATATTTTCGTCAATTGAAATAAAACCTTTAATTTTATTTTAATATTGCAAAGAAAATTACCATTTATTATTTCCGCTTTTAAAAAAAAGTTTTATCGTGGTATAGTAACAGTTCAACACATATGAAGAATCCCAAACATTCGAAATTTATCACCCTTGAAAACCAAGATGAGTTAGGTTGTTCCATTCCTGTCGGTGCGGCGTTTAGTTATAGTTTGCTTAAAAACACAGAAGTCGAATTTGAAGTAAATATATGTGCAAGAAAGTTTGAAGTCGGGGACAGAGAACATCTATAATTTTTACTTTTTATTTAGATTTAAGTATTGACGAATATATTATTCACCCGTAATTTAACATAAAAAATAAATAGTATTTTTATTTGACAGGCAGCCATCTTTATTTTTAAATTGCAAATAAAATTCAGGATTACCATTGTCAGAACAATTTAAAAAAACATACATATCCGCCCGTGAGTTTATCATTTCATGGGAAAAAGAAGTTTACGAGTTAAACAATCTGGATTATTTTATATTCCTCTTAATTAACGATTTGGCTTCAGGTATAGAGCGCAGCTATTTTTCCAATTACAACCAAAATGATATGCTATTTTTGCCAAGTGAAGAAACGGGAATGCTGGCGTTTAATATAGGCGATAGCTTACAGATTTTTATTGAAAATAATTGTTTCAGCGTATGTCCCCTAAGGTGCCCGGTTAGATTCAATGAAAAGGTGGGGATTGATGAACAAAAAGCCCGCCGGAAATTACTATCCAAATTAGACGTTTGCCCAAAGGCTTGTTATAGTAAAGAACAATGCCTTTATTCTGATATTTTAAACCATGTTTTATTGGATTGTTTACTGGACTTTTATAATTGCGAAATGAATGTCGTATAGGGTGAAAATGATAAGCGTCTGTTTAATCTCGCTGAATTTATAATGGGTATTATAATAAATTTTATTAAAAACAAAGGACAGCGTTTGTTAATTGCCCCCCAGGAAAACGCAGGCGCGCGCTTTGATAATTTAATAAAATCTGATGAAAGCCCCTGGGAAGAATTTTTACCTGAGCTTGAGGATGATGAAGATGATGAAACAGAAGAATGGAAAATTAAAAATTCAAGCATTGAACTAATCATAGATAAATTTAAAGATAATTATAAACTTAACTTTAATGCCGCTCCGGAATTTAAAGTTATTGACAAATTTAAAGAATATCTGCTTAATCTGATAGAAATTAAAAGCGTGGAAGATTTAGTCATAGAAGATTTAGAAGAATTCTTTTTAGTAGTATTAATACATGATCTGATCATGGATGATAAACAAAAGCTGCCGGATATTGCCGATATCTTCTCCCAATTTTTAACCTACCTTGAGTTTAATTGCGATGTGTCTTTAAAAGATTCTTTTGATCGATTCATTAATACAAATATTGATCAAATAGCGCGTACCTTAAAAATGACCCGTGATTATTATAAGAAACACCCCTTGTTGAATTTCCTTTTATCTTCAAAGAACGATGAGGAAAAACTTGTCGAAGGCTTTTTTGAGATAGCGGGCAAAGAAGACGGTTGTTTTATAATGGAAGATATACATTTGAATTTACAATTTAAACCGGTTGATTTATCACAATTGCCTGTTAATTCATTAAAAGCCGGCGATATTTTGCATGTTCAATTATTAATGGATGACCTCATCTGGCGTATAGCTAATCTTGAAATGATATATCCCATAAAAGCCAAATTTTATCTTTATTAATATATTGCTCAATAAATGATTTGTAACTTTCAAGGTTTACGTAAAAGCATTCAGCAATCAGCTCTCAGCAATCAGCCTTAGATTTCTTAATGTCTGACGGCTGAGTGCTGGCGCTGCTTTCAAATAAAATTCCCATTACTCTTTTAAATTCCTTGCCAGTTCTGTATTTTTTGTTTATAATTAATATTTTTAAGCCATTTATTTAAGCATAAAAAAACTCAAATTTATAGATTAGAGTAAATATGTCTAAAGAAGAAACCAGGGCAGTAACAACTAACCGCAAAGCTCGGCGCGATTATGAAATAGTCAATTCTATTGAAGCGGGAATTGTTTTAAAGGGAACTGAAGTAAAAGCGATACGCGAGGGCAGGGCAAATTTAACCGATACCTATGCGCGTTTCCAAAAAGGAGAGCTTTGGGTAATTGGCATGCATATTTCACCCTTTACCAAATCTGCCGTAGAAAATCACGATCCCTTGCGAAATCGAAAACTCATGCTTCATAAACGGGAATTAAAAAAATTAGTGCGCCAGATAAAAGAAAAGGGAATTACCTTAATTCCTCTAAAAATATATTTTAATAAACATTTGATTAAAGTCGAATTGGGCTTGGCGCGGGGTAAAAGAAAATATGATAAGCGAGCCGCAATCGCAGAACGTGATTTAAAGCGCGATCTGGATCGACAAAGAAAGATAAATTATTAGGAGTATTTAATAACTTAGCGCCGCCTCAGGCGGGGGCATGGAGCAAATTAATTAATGATTTATTTAAAAAATAATAAGTTATTTGAGATTTGTTGTTTCCAGTTTATCTGGATTAGTGTTTCCATCTAAATCATGGTAAAGATTAAAACCATCAATGAAGAAGATAACCCGGTTATTCATTATTATTTCTTTCTAAAAAAACCGAGTCTATAAAGATATTGAGGCAAAAGAAACACGAAGTTCCAATGGGATGATTCCCTTAATTTAAACAAGTATAAAAATAAGCCGGAATATTTCTACAAGTATCACCGCCTGTTAACAATATAACCCTTTTTCGGATCCTAAAATCAAAGATTAACCGGTTGATCATTTCGTTTTATATTATAAATGAAAAAAGTTAATGTATTGATTGTATTTTATAAAATTCATATTTTAGATTTAAAAATACGGAATTAATTTCGCTCAATAATATATTATAAGGCATCATACCTATGGAACCCTACCAATTAAAAAAAAACGTTTGGACAGAACAAGATTTCGACGTCATGGGCTGGCACGACAATACCATTTGGTCGATGCTGGCTAATATAGACGATTATGAATATCTAATCGATCTTGATTACATATTCAAATGGGTGTCCCCTAAAGAAGAAGAAACCTGCTTTAATTTTTGGGTCGCTCCTGTGACTATGATTTTTGAAAATGCACACGATGTCAAAATTAATATTGAATCTCCTCAAGGTTACATTGAGATCGAATGCTTCCACATGAACAATCCTACGCTAACTCCTAATGGAAAATTTACAGAGCACACCTACCGATTTGATTGTCAAGAAGGTGAAATTTTGCTTAAGGCAACCGGATATAAAATGTATGTTCGTCAAAAACCGAAGTTACTACAAGGTCAATGCTTCGATTTGAAAGAGCGTAATGGCGTCAGTTTTGGGCGTGAGTTTAATAGCTTATAATATCAAAGTCCTGAACTCGGATTGCCAAAAGCTGCGCCGCTTCGCTTTGTATCTTTTGGCAACCGGTTAGCGAAACGTTGTGTGTCGGAGAAAAGATGCGGGATATAGCAAGAAATAAGCGCAATTGTGCTTATACCTCAAAAATGGCAAATATAAACTATTGAATATATACAATCGTTAGGCTTCATTAAAAGATTGAACCGCAAAGCATACAAAAGTCAAGTATATTGAACAAAATACTTGACATATTAAATAAATAGTTTATATTTGTAGTATGAATATTGCAAAGGGAATAGAAGAAAAAATAAATAAAATAAAAGAAGGCGATACTTTTACTTATCAAAATCTTTCGATTAAAAAAGAAGAATATACTGCCACAGCAAAAGCTCTTGAAAGACTAATAAAGAAAGAAAAAATTAAAAGAATTTCGACAGGGGTATTTTACAAACCAAAACAAACAGCTTTTGGCGAATTGAAACCTAATGAAGAAGAACTTATAAAACCATATCTATTTAAAAATGGAAAAAGAATTGCCTATATTACAGGTGTTTTGATTTATAACAAAATGGGGCTTACAACTCAAATACCTAAAACAATAAAAATTGCCAGCAGAGATAAACGGATAACAGTTTCAATTGGAAATATCAAAGGAACACCTGTAAAAAGCTATGCAGATATAACGGATAAAAATTATTATTTATTAGAATTTTTGGACGCTTTAAAAGAGTTTAATAAAATTCCGAATTTAGATAAAAAATCAGCCATCAAAATCTTAACAAATAAATTGACAGAATTAACTTCAAAAGAAACAAAACAGTTAATTAAGTTAGGGCTTCTTTATCCGCCAAGAGTTATAGCATTTCTCGGCGCTTTATTGGAAAATCTAAATAATTTAGAAAACATTGATAAATTAAAAGAAAGTTTAAACCCTCTTTCTGAATATAAGATTGGCATCAGTTGCGAGCTTTTACCTACTTCTAAAAACTGGAATATCAAATGAAATTACACGAAAATACAGAACTTTTCAGAGACGCTGTAACAGCAACATCACAAATCAAAAACATACCGGAAATTTATGTTGAAAAAGACTATTGGGTTACCTTGGCTCTGTTTTTGATATTTAAAAGTGAAATAGGAAAAGAAAGTATTTTTAAAGGCGGAACGGCTTTATCGAAGTGTAACAAATTGATTGACAGATTTTCGGAAGATATTGATATCGTAATATTGAGAAAAAAAAGCGAAAGTAGCAATCAGCTCAAAACAAAGCTAAAAAAGATTACAAATGCTATTGAAAATGCTATTCCGGAAATTACTATAGATGGTATCACAAACAAAAAGGGAATGATACGAAAAACAGCCCATAGTTATGAAAAAGTTTTTTGGGGTAATTTCGGTCAAATCAAGGATAATATTATTGTAGAAGCGACTTGGCTTGGCAATTACGAACCTTTTGACAAAGGACTTGTCAGTTCACTAATTTACGAAATGATGATTGAAAAAGAACAATTTGAAACCATTGAAACTTACAATATAAAACCATTTGAAGTTTTGATTTTAAGCCCCAAAAGAACACTTTGTGAAAAAATAATGAGTTTGGTTCGTTTTTCTTTTAGTGAAAATCCAATGAATGATTTAAGCAATAAAATTCGACATATTTACGATATTTATATGATACTTAAAAACAAAGAATTGAATTCTTTCTTTAAATCCAATGATTTTGACAAAATGCTTTTAAGAGTAGCAAATGACGATATGTTGAGTTTTAAAAATAACAACGATTGGTTGTCAAATCACCCAAAAACAGCAATAATATTTTCAGACACAACAAATGTTTGGAATATAATCAGAACTACTTACCAAACAAGTTTTAAAGAACTGGTTTTTGGTGAATTCCCAAGTGAAACAGAGATGTTGAATACATTGAAAATCTTATCGGAAAGAATAGAAACAATCGAATGGAAAATAAAGGAATAGAAATAACAAAAGCGGATAAAGCTGCATAACATAATGAAAAGTGAACAAGAACAACTGACAAATAGAGGATATTTAATCGAAGGAGAAGAATCGAAATACCTTTGTCTGTCATTTGATGAAAAAATTAAGCTGCTCCAAAGTAAGACGGCAACCGATAGAACTCTTGGAGCAAGATTGTTGG
>JAUXGF010000230.1 GCA_030622395.1 Calditrichaceae bacterium | reverse complement strand
CGCCGTAGGCGTCCCCGTGGGAAAATGACATTTTGGGTATTCTGCAACAGCCTGTTTTGCGGGCTACCGATTACCGATTACTGATTACCAGTTACTTAAGTTTCTTCATCCATCACTCCACCACTCCCTATCAGCAGGCACGGCATTACTCCTTCTTCACCAATTCTTAAAAGACCTCAAAGGTTTGGGAAAACCTTTGAGGTCGCTCTCCATTACTCCAATTCCATTAATTCATTAATTCATCAATTCAATTCTTCCACACTCCAATCCCAACCTGCTACCCAATCACACACTTATTTTTTAATTTTCAAAATAAAACCCTCGGCGCTTTCTGCAATTTTTTTCCCTGTAAAACCGAATTTCTCTTCCAGTATTTGATTGGGGGCGGAAGCTCCAAACCTATCTATGCCAAGCATAAGTAACGGCAGTTCAAAGTAACTATACCATCCAAAGGATACTCCGGCTTCAATTACAACAAGACCTTTTGCGTTTTCCGTAATTACTTCCCGCCTGTAGTCGATTGGCTGCCTTTCGAATATTTCCTTGCAGGGCATGGAAACGACTCTCACTGAAATGCCCTTTTGCCCAAGAATCTTTTGCGCTTCTAAAGCAACCGGCGCTTCCGATCCGGTGGCAATCAATATGAGTTCCGCTTGCCCAGTCTTTTCTTTGGAAATTATATACGCGCCTTTTTTAATATCAGAGGGATTAAACCCATCAACCCGGGGCAGCAAAGGCGTTTTCTGGCGGGTTAGGATAAGAGCGCTCGGTCCTTGCTGATTTTCCAGCGCAACAGCCCAGCAAACGGCTGTTTCCAAACCGTCAGCCGGACGCATAACTGTAAGATTAGGGATTGAACGAAGCGCGGCAAGTTGTTCGACCGGCTGGTGTGTGGGTCCGTCTTCGCCGACAAAAATGCTGTCATGCGTGAACACATAAATACTTTGTACGCCCATTAAAGCGGCTAATCTTATCGGAGGCCGCATATAATCGGAAAATACCAGAAACGTTGAAGCAAAAGGAATGTATCCCCCATACAAAGCAATGCCGTTATTGATAGACGCCATGGCGTGTTCACGGATGCCGTAATGCAGATTCCTGCCGTTGAATTGATCTGTTGCAATAGAAGCGGATGATTTTAAATACGTTTTTGTCGATGGTTCGAGGTCTGCGGAACCGCCGCAAAAACCGGGGAATAGTTCAGCGATTTTTTGCATAACATTTCCCGATAGAACGCGCGTAGCCGCCGTATCTTTCGGCAGGGCGGAAATTAATTCTTGCGTTAGCGTATACGGAATAGTTTTGTCGAACATTGTTTGACGCACAGCCTCAAGTTCGTGATTTTTATCTTTCCAGTCATTGTATTGTTCCCGCCATTTTTTGTATTCCTCTTTTAATAAACCGACCCGTTTTTTGAAAATCTCGCGGACTTCGTCAGGCACGTAAAATTCTTTATCTTCAGGGAAGCCTAATTTTAGTTTAGCCGCCCGCAGTTCTTCCTGTCCTAAAGGAGAGCCGTGCACGCCCGCCGTATCCTGCTTATTAGGACTGCCGTAACCGATATGCGTTTTGGCGATGATTAAAGTGGGTTTTTCCTTTTCGGCAATTCCTTGTGCAATCGCCGTCGATATTTGATCGTGGTTGTGTCCGTCGATGCACAGGGTATGCCAGCCGTGAGCTTTAAAACGATCTTCGACAGACTCGGTAAAAGTAATATTCGTACTTCCTTCGATAGTAATTTGATTGTCATCATAAATATAAACTATGTTTCCGAGTTTTAGATGACCGGCAATCGAAGCGGCTTCTGCTGAGATTCCCTCCATAAGATCGCCGTCGCTGACTATAGCAAAAATGTGATGAGTCCCGAATAGTTGATTTTCGGCTGTATTAAACTTTTCCGCCGTCATTTTTGCGGCAATTGCCATTCCTACGCCGTTTCCGAATCCCTGCCCCAGCGGACCTGTAGTGGTCTCGACGCCCGGCAGGCAGCCGATTTCGGGATGCCCCGGCGTGCGGCTGTTCCATTGCCTGAATGATTTCAGGTCTTCGAGCGTTACATCGAAGCCGCTTAAATACAGCAGTGAATAAAGCAGCATAGAGCCGTGACCCGCCGAAAGAATAAACCGGTCGCGGTTCTGCCATTTTGGGTCTGAAGGATTGAATTTTAGGAATTGAGACCAGAGCACAAAAGCGCAGTCCGCCATTCCCATCGGTAATCCCGGATGCCCGGAATTAGCTTTTTGAATTGCGTCCGCGCTAAGCAAGCGGATTGTATTTGCAGCCATACGGCTAAGTTCCGGATTAATTTTAGATTGAGTCATAATATCACCTATGTTATTGTTCGGGAAAAGTTATGATAAATTATCAGACTAAAATCACAAAACACAAAAAACAAAATACAAATAAATTACAATTTATAAATTACAATGACCCAAACATAAAAAAACCATCGGTTTTTGTAATTTGTCCCGATTAACAGGCTGTTGCAGAATACCCAAAATGTCATTTCGAACGGAGTGTCCCGAAAATCGGGATATAATGTCAATAATAACAATATCCCGACGATTCGGGATCGTTAAAAAGATCCTCGAAATGACAGGGAAAACACTAGAGCAACACCCTGTTAATCGGGATGAACATTGTTATTTATTTGAAATTTGTGATTCGTTATTTGTACTTTCTTAATACCAACATTAATTTACCCCGTTAAATAATATATTTGAGCATTTTCCAATCATATTAATTTTTTATTTAACGGGGTGAATTTAAAAAGCTATGTTCTTTTAATTCAACTTCTTCCATTCTTACAACACTCCATTCTTCACATTCTTCCCATTACTCCATCGCTCCATTCTTCCAATTCTTACCATTTCCAATGGTATAAATTTAACCGGATTTGTTATTTAATACTAATTTTTTTTAAGCCTGCGGTAAAGTCTTTTTATTATAGGATATTATTCATTGTTTCACTAATAGAACACTTTTTATTTATTTGGTAAAGAAATTTAAATTGAATACGAAGATTACATTAGTGAGATGTAAATTATTGTGGATTGGTATTTGGAATCATTTTGCTCAAGTATATATAGGGCGGTGGCTTTATCTTGCCCTAAATATTCCAAAAATAATTTTATTATTATCAACATTATATATTTTGTAAATTTATAAAGTACCTAAGGAAGAGGAAGTGCAACTATGAGACTTGAAAAAATATTGGACAATCTAAACTCATTAGAAAAAAATTCATTTATTAAAATTGTAGACAATATTATTTCTAGTAATCCTAAGAAAATCAAATTAATTGAAAAAATATTGGTTGACACTGAAAAAGGTCTTAAAAGCGTTGATAATGTCATTATTTCAAAAATATTTGACCTGCTGGTAGATGAATTCAATCAGTGTATCCAAAATGAATTTGTTAATGCAACATCACAATTAGATATCTTAACTGATATAATAATTCGTGATGGAAATTGTATTATGAAACAAGATTGGTTTGCACGACTTTATGAATTTGAATTAAAAAATATCAATAAAAAAATTAAAGAACTTGATAATTTATTTAAAGACAATAAATCTGATATAAGCGAACAAAGGAAGCGTGATTATAAGGTTTACAAAAAATGTCTAGAAACAGCATATTATAACGATATTGAGAGTAATCGTGAGACAAAGATAACTGATGATGAGCTTTCAATTCTATTAACTTTATCCCGTGAGCTTGAACTGTCGCAAGAAGAAGTTAAGCTAATAAATTATATGATTATTACGGCTAAGAAGTTAGAAATCGAAACGATAATTACTGAACTTAAAAACCTTGGTGTTATTTTTTATTCAAAGAAAAACAATACAATTTATGTTGCCGATGAAGTCGTTCGGGTTTTACGTAAAATCCGTGGTAAAGAGGTTGCTGATAAATTCTTTAGACGGGTCTTACGTTTATTACGAGAACCACAGATTAATTTAATAGCAAAGATGCATAATATAGATAGAAAACTCTCTGGAAATGATAAAATTAAGGAAATTATAAATGAAGGTGTCTCTCTATCGGGTATCTTGTCAAATGAGATTTATAAAGAAAATACCAATTTAAATGATAAAAAGAAGTTTGTTAATGAGCTTTGTGATAAGGGATTGAACATTCAACCCGCACTTAAGGGCGTTATGCTCGATGAAAAAATTAAAAGTTTAATAACTCATTTTGAATCAATTGAGAAAGATGAAAAGGTTGGTATTTCGATTGATGGTTATGAAAATTTATTACTTGAATTAGGTGAAGTCATTCCACAGTTGAATAACCTTGTGAAATCAGAGTTCCAGTTGCAGGAAGAGAATGTCCTAAAAAGTGGTTTTTTGCTTGATTTCAATATTAAGCCGAGAGATGTACTTGAAGTATTATCAGCTGAGGATTTAGAAAAGTTCATTAAAATAAAAGGTATTAAAACTCGGGGGAATGATGTATTAAATATTTTGTCTTCATTTAAGGATTCAGAAAATTTGTATATCGAAAATTTTGAAAACATAGGTTTTCGGGATTTAAGTGCTCTTAAGGAAAATGGTATAAAAATTAAAGAAGCCGATTTAGGTTTAAAATTTGAAGAAATAACAAAATCAATTTTTTCACAATTAGGATTTAATGTTGATGAAAAATTGAAAAAGCAAATAAATACAAAAAAAGATAAAATCGATATTCTTATTAATCTTGGAAATAATGAACTAATCTTAGTTGAATGTAAAACTATAAAAGAAAGCGGTTATAATAAATTTAGTTCTGTTTCCAGACAGATGAAATCATATATTGTACTTGCTGAAAAGAATAATTATAGCGTAATAAAATCGTTATTAATTGCTCCTGACTTCAGTGATGATTTTGTAAATGATACCGAATTAGAATACGACTTAAATTTATCTCTGATAACGGCGTCTTCTTTATTGAAAATTTTAGAAGGATTTAAAAATTCGAGAAAGCATAAACAATTTCCCTTTAAATTACTAATGCGAGATGTTTTAATTAAAGAAGATAGAATAGTTAAAGCGATGAGTAAATAATCAAAAATTATATTCAATTGCCATATAAAAATCGTACAACCCGACACCAAATGCGTCTGTGTTCGGTATCGGGTTTCGTTGCTTTGGCAAGTTCATTAAAGTAACATAGTTTGTGGGTAGGGTTTGGTGCGGCTTAACTCCGTTAAGTTTACTTGAAAGGCTCTAATATGGATAATATGGAAGACATAAAATCTATAATTCAAAATAGTGGTAACAGTTTCCACTGTAAAGTATTGAATTATTTAAAAGATAAAGATTGGTATACATTAGTGAGTCCCTATTATACTGATACAATTACTGACAAGCCAAGAGAAATAGATATTGTAGCAGAGAAAGCTTATCCTCATGATTATGCATTTAGCCAAACAAAAGGCACAATAAATGTAAAATTATATATTGAATGTAAATATATACCCCAAAATGTAGTATTTT
>JAUXGF010000003.1 GCA_030622395.1 Calditrichaceae bacterium | reverse complement strand
TTGTATCAGAGTTAAGCGTAGCGGTCTCTGATACACCCGTGGGGACTTATTCCGGTACACGTATGGTAAAAGCATTTCAGGCAACATCGTAACGTATCAGAGACCGCTACGCTTAACTCTGATACGAGGGGAAAATTATAAAATATTTGAATAGCTAATTCTCAGCTCTTTAAATTCAGTTTAGATCGGTGTTATTAGCGGCACAGCCGTCCCCGTGGAAGTGGCTAAATATGAGCAACACCCTGACATTCGGGACTATACAATAAAATATTATGATTGAAAAAAAGATAAATTCTTTTGAGCAAAAGATTGAGCGCTGTTTGTTAGCGGGCATTGTCCGGCACAACCAAACGAGATGGGAAGTGGAAGAGCATCTCGAGGAATTAAAAGCTTTAGCCTATACGGCTGGGGCAGAAGTGGCGGATACAATTATTCAGGTACGCTACTCACCCGATGCAGCCTATTTTATAGGAAAAGGCAAGATTGAAGAAATTGCCATGTACGTGGAAATGAATTCTATAGACCTGGTTATTTTTGACGATGAATTATCGCCCGCTCAAATACGTAATATTGAAAAAATGGTATCCGCTAAAGTGATTGACCGTTCGGCTTTAATATTAGATATTTTTGCCGATCACGCTAAAACCAACGAAGCAAAGGTTCAGGTTGAATTAGCGCAGTTAAATTATTTGTTGCCCCGCTTAACCCGCCAATGGCTGCATCTATCCAGACAGGTGGGCGGCATCGGTACAAAAGGTCCCGGTGAAACGCAGCTCGAAACAGACCGCAGGCTGATCAGAAACCGTATCTCTCATTTAAAAGGCCGGCTGAAACGTATTGAAAACCAGAACAAAACTCAACGCCGGCAGCGCGAGGGCATTTTCAGGGCGGCTTTAATCGGTTATACAAACGCTGGTAAATCAACTTTAATGAATGCATTAACAGATGCGCAGGTTCTAATCGAAGATAAACTTTTCGCTACTTTGGATACTACTGTGCGGCGTTTATCTTTAGATTCTAATATTCAAATTCTTTTAAGTGATACGATCGGTTTTATCCGCAAGCTGCCGCATCATCTTGTAGCCTCTTTTAGAACGACCCTGACCGAAACATTAGAAGCCGATTTATTGATCCATGTGGTTGATATTAATCATCCCTGTTTTGAAGAGCATATCCGCGTTGTTAATAGTCTGCTTGCGGATTTATCCCTTAGCGGTAAAAGAAAAATAGTCGTTTTTAATAAAGTCGATCTGTTAAAACAAAACGGATTATTAAACCGGCTTAAAGCCGAGTATCCGGAGGCTTTATTTGTTTCAGCTTCCCGCTACATTGGAATAAAAACCTTAAAGCAATATTTGATAGGAATAATTGAAGCTCAGTACGAAACAAAACAAATTCGCCTAAATTATTCATCCGGTTCGGCTGAGCATCTTATTCATCCCATAGCAAAGATATTAAATAAAAAATCCGATGATCAATATCTGTACCTTACGGTTAAATATCCAAAAGAAAATGAATTAAAAATATTGGCTTTAGCTGAAAAATTTAAATAAAGGAAGGGCATGCTGTTTAAAAAATATATTTTATTGATTTCAATATTCACATTTTGCAGCGTTATAAACGCACAGGTTGTTCATCAAATTTATTTTGACCGGTTTACGCATTACAATATTGATGATTGGGTTACTTTTGCGCCGGCTGCTGAAATCACTTCCATAGATATTGGGGATGATTATGCGTATTTTGGCACAAGATACGGCGGTATACTGCGTTATCATTTGTACGATCATTTTTGGGACGACCCTTTTACCACCGGCAGCGGATTACGCAGCAACCGGATAATTAAAGTTGTTTACAGTTACGAAGAACGAAAACTTTTTGCACAAACTCCTAAGGGAGTCGACGTTTATAACCGCGCTTTTAATTATTGGGAACCGGGCAGAGAACTACCGCAGCGGCGCACTGCTTCGGAGGCCGATATTGCTGATTTTCGTAAACAAAAAGATTATCGTTTCCCCGCTTATTACCGTCCGTCGAATTCTGAATTGCCTGATTTTTTCACTGATTTCGACTATCTATTCCAGCCGCCCAATAAAGTGTTAGATAAGCACAACCGTGTTTTTAAGCTTACCGACCGCGTTGTTGATATATGGGAAAATTTATGGCTCGGCACAACCGGATTGGGTGTAGGCAAAGCCGATTTGAATACTTTAGATATTTCTTTTCAGCCCCGGTCTGTTTCCAATATTCATCCCCGCGATATATTGTTTGATAATCAGAATATTTGGATTGCAGGTATTCCCTCCGGTAAGGCGCCGGCAGGAGTTACGCTTTGGGATACTGAAGAGGATACCTGGAGTTATTTTGAAGCGCGTTTTGAGGCGGACATGCATAATGATAAAATTTGTGTAATAGCGGGAAATAAAAATCATATTTTTTTCGGCTCGAACGCAGGATTGATTAAATATTCAAAAAAGAAAAAGAAATGGAGAAGCTTTACCACCGCTCATCAATTGGAATCAGATAGAATAAACGACTTGTTCTTTTTCAAAAAGAAACTTTTTATTGCCACCGATGAAGGTTTTAACTGGATGGAACCGGGTTACAGGAAAATTTCCGAGTCTTCCGATCTTAAACTTGATAATGTGCCCATTTACCAAATTGCCGCCTTGGATTCAATTATACTCTTTGCCACTAAAAACGGCGTGTATCAATATGATCCGCAAAATGACAGAATCAATTTTTTTACTACAGGTTCGAGCCTGTTAGATATTGGGATAACCGCTATAGATGTTCATTCCGACACTCTATGGTTAGCCGGTAAATACGGCGTTATGCGCTGCGACCTGCGAACTGAAAAATGGACTTCTTTTACCCAAATTCAACAATACATAAAAGGGACAATCCACGACGTCGCATTTACGCCCGGCAATGTTTGGTTTGCCTGCGACTCGGGATTGTTAAAATATGACGTTGAAAGAAATTACTGGTATTTGTACACCGTTAAAGACGGTTTAGCCGATAACCGTGTTTACCATATTGATGTGGATGAGGATTATCTTTGGCTAAGCACAGAAATGGGGATTACTATTTTCAAGTGGCGCAGGCATAACCGGCTGGAATAGAAGAATAGAAGAATAGAAGAATGGAGTAATGGAGTGTTGGAGTGCTGGAGTAATGGGGTATTGGAGTGGAGCAGTAATGGAGTAATGGTTAAATAGTTTTATTATATCATATATAAAGATATTCCATTTTCCCATCACTCCATTACTCCAGTACTCCATCACTCCAATTCTTCCTCCCTCCCTCGTATCAGAGTTAAGCGTAGCGGTCTCTGATACGTGCTGCTGCTATAAATGCATCATCCCTACACCCGTTAAATAATTCTTCATTAATTCAATAATCCAATTCTTCCACCACTCCAATTTTTTTACAATTTCTATTGCAGATTGTCCTCGTAATTGTTACTTTTTAGCTAATCGGTTTAAAATGAAATTTTACAAATTGAATAACTTAATTCGTTTAAGATTAATAAAATTGTTTTTATTAAAAAGTACAAATAACAAATCATATCCCGATTTCGGGACAAATTACAAAAACCGATGGTTTTTTATGTTTTGGTCATTGAGATTTATGATTTGTTGTTTATTTGTATTTTGGTTTTTGTGTTTTGTGATTTTAGGATGATAACTTATCATTAATTTTTCCGACCAGGGACTATACAACTAAATAACAATAATATTATATCAACATGGAGGATTTATAATGAAGATCAAAAAATTACTAACAATGGTTTTAACGGGACTTTTAGTGTTCGCGTTCATCGGCTGCTCAGGGAAAAAGGGAGGCGATAAAGAACCGAACAACTCTATTGAGCAGGCTAACGATATAACTTTGGGATCGCCCTTTTCAATAACAATCGACCCAAAAGGGGACAAGGATTGGTTTAAAGTTAATCTTACCGAGCAAGGATATCTAAAAGTTCAAGCCAGCCAGGTTCCTGAGGAAATTGGCATTGAAGTTGCTTTTGCCTTATACCAGGAGTGGGAAGGTGAAAAAGAGAAACGGATCAGAGGTTGGCGCAAGCTCCCGGATGCATTATTTATCCCCAAAGAAGGAACTTATTATTTTGTTATAAAGGATAATTATGACGATAAATCATCTGATAAACAAATCCAAATCAAAGTTGATTTTTTAAAGGAATTTGATCTCACCGAACCAAACAATTCCCCGCAAGAGGCAAAATTAATCGAGGCAGGGTCTTCTGTTAAACCGGCTATATTTCCCACAGGCGATAATGACTGGTTGAAAGTTAAAGTAGAAAAACAGGGTTATTTAACTTTAAAAACCAAAGACGTCCCAGAAGGTATTACTCCGGAAGTGCGTTATTCCATATTTGATGAATGGGCGGACCCTAAAGTAAAGACCATAAGAGACTGGAGAAAAATGCCCGACGCCTGTTTCGTTCCAAAAGCCGGAGAATATTATATTCTTCTTCATGATGATTACAGCGATAAAAATTCCGAGAAACCATTTGATTTAAAAATTGACTTTTTAGATGAAATGGATCAAAGTGAGCCAAACGATGATTTTAAGGATGCAAAGACAATAAACCGCGGCGATACGCTGAATTTGGCTATATTCCCAACCGGCGATAATGATTATTATAAGATTAAAATTTCCGAAGGGGATAAGATTAGATTTATGGCTAAGGGTTTTTCTAATATAACTCCTGAAATAAAATTATTTGTATTAGACGAAAAAGATCCTAATAAATTAAAAGATTTCAGCGGTTGGAAAAAGCTGCCTGCCGAGTTTGATGTGGAAAGCGGTCAGGAGTACTTTGTTCTTGTTCATGACGATTATGGCGACGCAAGTTCTCCCAAGGCTTTTGAGATAAGAGTAGAATAGCATTTAAGTTGAATTTAAAATAGTTTTTTAAAAAGGCTGGTAATTTTTATCGGCCTTTTGTATTTATCTAAAATATTACGCAAACGGTGCGGGCGATCCGTTACTATACCGTTTATTCCCATCCGAAGCAGGCATTTCATTTCTCTGCGGCGGTTGATAGTCCAGCCGATCAGTTTTTTAACAGGCTCATTTGTAGTTGAGTTATTTTTTTCCCTTAACTTAATATCATATTTAATCTGCCGCCTGTATGTTGTCCACGGGCCTAATTGTAAAATGGTCGGTCGTCCTGCGCTGGCATACGCATTATGATAATCAACAGCCATTTGTACGGCGCTGAATTCAGGAGGGTCGATAACTATGCCCAGGGGCAGTTCGCTGTCCAATGTATAATTATTTTCAGGTTGGACTTCTTTCATGGCTTCAAGGATTTTTCTTTCGGGAGTCATAAATACTATATTAAAATTCGGTTTAAATTCATTTACTGCATTTGATATTTTTTGAAGCATAACAGGGATAAGATGTTTTTCATCCTGCGGTGTTTTGATATCTAAAAATGTGAACTTAAGTTTTTCCTGCCTGACCGCCCATTCCATATATTCACGAAAAGTAGGAATATAAGCGTTTAGTTTTTCGGGATAGCCGGCTTTAATCGCATAACCATAATATGTACGAAGCTCTTCAAGCGTTAACTTTGGAACGGGTTTGCGTTTGTTCCCAGCCACAGGCACAAAAGGGCGATATTTAACGTCCGGTTCCAGTCCAGCCTGCCTCGCTATTGAAGTTAGATCATCCGGATTCCAATCATGCCATAAAACAACTTCGTTATCTTTGGTCATGGACAGATCAATCTCCAGTGCATTGGCTCCATATTTATAAAGCGCCTTTTCTAATGAAGGGATAATATTTTCAATTTCATAAGCAGCCGCGCCGCGATGCCCAATATTTAAGAATATATTATCCTTTTCTAAACCCGTCTTTTGTCCAGGACAAAAACGGAACAACTCATATATCCAGACGGGCGTCAAACGGATAATCTCAATGAGCATACAAATTAAAAAGAGCAGCCAGTTCCAGATAGTTGAGACGCTGTAAATACAAACTGAATTAAACCGATTAATATAAAAACCGATGGATTTCTTTTTTTCCTTTTTACGAAGGACAGCTATGTCTTCTTTGTATTGTCTTCGAATATCTCTTCTACGAAGTCCGCTTTTTTGTAAACAACGCTTTAAGGCCATTTTTCACCTTTTTATTTTAACTAAAAAAGTAACTGTTTTTTTTGACTTAAATTAAAATTATGAAATAAATTGTGTTTTTGTCAATTTTATCTTAAAATTAATATATGAAACATTGCCGGCAATAATATATAAAATGACCTCAAAAATGGCAATGAAACAAGTGGAGTTAAAATGAAAAATCTTTTTATATGGTGTATTGGTGGACTACTATTTGGTTTGTTAAATTCTTTAACTGCTCAGGATGATTGGAATGCAGTAGCTTTGTCCGACACTGTTGTATCGTTCGGCGCAGTAAACGCAGAAGAAATTCATTCCATGGAATTGACGATTACTAACAAGCAGTCTACACCTGTCCAGATACTCAGCGCTGTTTTTGAAGAAGATATATTTTCCACTAATCTGACGCCTGTGGAAATAGTGGGTTATGCCCAATATTCATTTAATGTTTATTTTAATTCAAAGCATAACGTTAACTATACGGATTTTTTAAGCATTGAATTGGACGCAGGGATACACCCTTTGATTGCGGAAGTTTCCGCACAAGCTGTTTATACCGGCGAATATTACAGTTCTACGCAAAACAAATGGGCTGAAGATTTGAAATTGGCGCTTACTGAAATTATTGACGATCATAATTCACTAAGTTACAATACCGCCAGAGACTCTATGTATGGCAGTATTGATAACAAAGACGGCTGGGTCGAATGTGTCTATACCGGAAGAAAAGCATATTTTAACGACCGACCGGGAGCGAATGATAATAATTTTAATTGCGAGCACACCTGGCCGCAAAGTTTTTTTAATGAAGATTATCCAATGAAATCCGATATATTCCATCTTTACCCTACGGATATTACAGCGAATAGTCAAAGGGGCAGTTTCGATTTTGGCATAGTAACAAATAGTGAATGGAGCTCGGGCGGATCAAAAAAAGGGACGGATTCCGATGGTTTAACAGTATTTGAACCTCGTGATGTGCATAAA
Source organism: Calditrichaceae bacterium (assembly GCA_030622395.1). Classification (GTDB taxonomy): domain Bacteria; phylum Calditrichota; class Calditrichia; order Calditrichales; family Calditrichaceae; genus JAUXGF01. The sequence goes on along the minus strand of JAUXGF010000003.1, from coordinate 9,556 downwards.
GGTAACGTTGCCCGTTCTCATTTTTATTTTATAATCCGATATAACGGGCTTTACGATGAATACCAAAATTCCACAAAAATGGAAAGTCATTTTCGTGACTGGCACACTTCTGATATTGTGGATGATTACGAATGTCAACGAAATGAAAATATTTATGATTTGCAGCATAATCGTAATCCTTTCATTGATCATCCGGAGTTTGTTGAACGCATATCAAGCTTTTTTGGCACAGCCGTTAAAACAACTGCGCCGGAAATTGCAGCCGCGCCCGTTGAGGTTGATTTAGGGAAGATAGGTTATAATTATACCGCATGTTATTATATTGCGGTAATCAACACCGGCGGCGCAAATTTGAATGTATCGTCAATTAGTTCCACAAACGCTGATTTTCAGGTTGATAAAACAAGCATGAATTTAAACTCCGAGTTTTATGAATATGTAAAGGTTTCATTTACATCGGCGGAAACCGAAGATGTTTATACAACAAACATCCGCATTGAAAGCAATGATGACGATGAGAGTCTGATCGAAATACCGGTAACCGTTCAAGTTTCTTCAATGGTTAGTATAATTAAAGAGAATCGCCCGGCTTTTTGTTATCATCTTTACCAAAATTATCCTAACCCGTTTAATTCGCAGACAACCATATCCTTCAGTTTGGCTTCCGCCGGCGCGGTTAAATTGGCGGTATATAATATTAACGGACAATTAGTTCAGGTTATCTTGGATAATTTATTAATGAGCGGAGGAGCGCATAAAGCTATTTTCGACGCCAACTCGCTGCCATCCGGAATTTACTACTACCGCCTCACAGCCGGAAAACAATCCCAATCTCAAAAATTAATTCTTATAAAATAAGCTGGAAAAAACGGGTAATTAATTTGGGTGTATATTTGGAAATAACACAAACCCACCCTTGCTTGCATCCCGATTTCGGGGTAACCCCTCCCAAGAGGGGAATAAGCAACGCCCCGCTTGGGAGGGGTTAGGGGTGGGCCTTAATATTCCACCCGCAAATGAGGCTTCCCTGGCAAGAGTAGTACCTCTGATATGTGATGACGCTTTGTTAATCTTTGTAACGAGTTCAGGTACCAACCTGTGAGACATTCTTGACAAGATTTCTTTTATCTTGACTTTAAAAAAGAATTCCGGTAATTTTTAAAGTTTGCCAACCATTTTTACTTAAGTTTAATTTAATCATAAAAAGGATTTTATTTTGTATTTATTAAACTCGTCCCAAATGCTATGGAAAATAATCCGGTTAAATAAGATAGAATTTGACGCCGCAGATTATAGGGATGCTTTGCATTTTTCAAAAACTTATAAAATCATAAATTAAATCGTGAGAGAATGTTCTTTAATCTAATTATTTTTTGAGGAGGAGTTATGCTGAAAAAAATTACCGTATCTTTTTTTACTGTGGTATTGTCCGCAGCGCTTGTTTTCGGATCGGGCTTTTCTATCTATGAGCATGGAGGCAAGGCTTCGGCAATGGCGGGAGCCTTTATTGCGCAGGCTAACGACGCATCGGCTGTTTTTTACAATCCGGCCGGAATTACAAGCTTACAGGGATTTAATTTAAATGCAGGCCTTACAGTTATTAAACCTACCGCATCTTTTCAGGGGCCAACAGCGCCCGGTTATGATCCGAATTTATATACTGAAGCAAAGGATTTAACTTTTTATCCCCCGACTTTTTACGCAACTTATCAGATTAATGAAGACCTGTCCGCCGGTTTTGGCTTTTTTGTTCCCTATGGATTAGGCACTGATTGGGAAAAAGAATGGATAGGAAGAGAATTGGCTACTTTCTCCGAAGTTCAAACTTTCTATCTAAATCCGGTTATTGCTTATAAGGTAATGGACAATTTATCAGTCGCCGCCGGCTTTGACTTTGTGATCGGCAATGTTCACTTAGAAAAAAGTGCGTATCTTACTTATGCTATTGATAAATATGCAGAGTTTAAACTTGAAGGAAACACAACGGGTATGGGTTTTAATTTAGGACTTCAATACAAGCCGATAGAGAACCTTTCATTGGGATTAGTTTTTCGCAGCAATGTAACCCTTAGCTTTGACGATGGCGATGTGAGTTTTGAAATTCCCAGCGCCAGCCCGGAAGTTGCCGACTCTCTTAGAAAAATGCTGCCAAACACCAAAGGGAAAGCAGAACTTGTACTGCCGACTCACATTGGATTTGGAATTGCTTACGATTTTACAGATAAATTAACTGCTGAATTTGATTATCTGCAAATCGGCTGGAGTTCTTATGATGAATTAGTTATTGAGTTTGAAGAGCCTGTAAAGGGAGAAACGGAACAAATAGTGCCAAAAAATTATGAAAATTCCGCCAGTTATAGATTTGGCATAGAATACCGGTTAAACGAACAATTAGCCTTACGCGCCGGTTACCTGCGGGATACTCACGCTGTGCCGGATGACTATGTAGAGCCGACCCTTCCCGAAGGAGACCGCAACATTTATAACATCGGCGTTGGATATAAAATCAGCGGATTTACTATTGACGCCTTTTATATGGCATTATTGCAGGATGACCGTGAGATAACTAACTCTAAGAATGAAACAATGGAGTTCAACGGCACATATAAAAGCGTGGCTAATTTATTTGGATTAAGTATCGGTTATTCATTCTAAGAGATATTATAGCATAAGGAGATTTAAAAGATGAAAATATTTAAGATAATTTCTATAATAATACTATCATTATTTATAGTTTTTATGGGATGCACCCTGGAAGAGCCTGATGTTAAAAAAACAGAATCTAATACGGGAAGTTATGATTTAAGCAGATATGTAGCAATAGGAAATAGTTTGACTGCGGGCTACCAATCAGGGTCATTAGTTGATATACATCAGAAATACAGCTTCCCTAAACTTATTGCCGGGCAGCTTGGTATTGGGACGTTTGAGCAGCCTACCGTCTCTTATCCCGGTATGCCTAATATTATGGTATTAGAATCACTAACCGGCGACATTGGTTATGCCGAAGGCACAGGCGCTCCGACTAATTCAGGATATGGCGTTCCATATAATAATTTAGGAATACCGGGTATTGTTTTAGCCGATGTTGATAGCGCCACTTCAAAAGCAAACAGTTTTAGCCAAAGCGATTTAATAGACCTAATTTTAAGAAACCCTACCCTCGGTGATAAAACAGTTTTCCAGCAAGCAAAAATGTTACAGCCGACTTTTATTACCATGTGGATTGGAAATAATGATGTTCTCGGTTTTGCTAGCAGCGGCGGAGTAAGTCCCATAGATCCAACGCCTTCCGCTACTTTTCAATTTTTATATAATCAACTAGCGGACAGCATTGCCGGTTTAGGCGCTACGGTAGCTGTAGCTACTATTCCCAATGTAACTGACATACCATTTTTTACTACAGTTGGCCCTATGATGGCTGCAGGGATTGCCGCAGCAATGCAGGCTGATACGCTGGTTCAAGGCTTGTTCTATCAAAAGCATGGTAATACTTCACTCTCTTATGACTTGACTACTTTAACAGAAGACGATGCGCCATTGATTACTCTTTTGGGGGGACAATATACAGACTTTTTAGGTATGCCTACCGGAAAATGGTATCGTGATGTTGCCGCTAAATTAGGAATACCAGTTGAGAACTATTTAGCTACGCTTATCGGTATCGACACAACGCAGGCTTTCGGTTTCCATCCCCAAAATCCCTGGCCGGATGCTTTAACGCTCGACGCAGGCGAAGTTCTAACTGCGCAAAACGCTATTAGTGATTTTAACGGCTTTATTGAGACTGCCGCTAACACAAATGATTTTGCTTTTTTTGATGCCTATACTTTCTTCGGCGACGTTGCTCAAAACGGATATACTCCGGAACAAACAGACCTTGGCACTCTGACAGCCGCTTATATATCCGGCGGTTTATTCAGTCTCGACGGCGTGCATCCTTCCAATGTCGGGTATGCTGTTTTGGCTAATGAATTTATTAAAGCGATAAATGCTAAATTTGATATTAACATTACGGAAGTTAATCTTCGTAATGTAATGGGAGGCGCGCAAGCTCCGGCAAGTTTAGCAAAATACAATATAAACAATTTGAGTAATACTGTTGAGGTATTAGGCGGAAAAATAAAATAGTTATTTAATACAATTTTTATTTTAGATTAGATAAAAGGGCGGGGATACAATCTTCGCCCTTTTTTTATACGCTTAATTGAATGTTAAATTTTTGGTTCTATGTCGATTTGTGTTGGTAAATATAATAATAAAAAAAAGCAACTGTCATTTCGAACGGAGTGAGAAATCTGTAACTTCAATATTTATAACGCTACAAGATTTCTCGCTCCGCTTCGAAATGACAGTTTTGGCTAGTTTTCGTTCAGGCACTAATTAGAAATTACCCACACTATTCGACATAGACCCAATTTTATTGTATTTATTGAATCGGAATATTGTATAATCATAGAAAAATTAGTTAAATTAAAAGATTGGCGTAGTGGAAGAGACCTCAAAGGTTTTCCCAAACCTTTGAGGTCTTTGAAGAATTAGAATATTGAAGAAATCTTACAATAATTTTCATCAAAGATTATTTAATAATAACAGTGGAATAATTAGTGAAAATTGTTTTTATTGTTTTTTGTATATCTATTATGACCTTGTTTAACCGGCTTCAGGCGGAAGAATCCACAAGGGTTGACAGCCTGAAAACAGGCTGTGAGGCTCCTGTATTTTCACTGCCCGACGCTGAAAACAATTATATGTTTTTACGCGACCTATGCGGTAAAAAATTACGCAAACCGTGGATTAAAAAAGAAAAACAGGTTGTTGTACTCAGCTTCTTCGCCACCTGGTGCGCGCCGTGCCAAAAAGAGATCCCTTATTTGATGCAAATACAGGAACAATATAAATCACAAAAAGTAAAAGTGTTTTTGGTTGATGTTGGTGAAAGCCGGGGGAAAGCGCTTCCTTTTATAAAAAAAAGAGGATTTACATTGCCGGTTTTGTTAGATCAATATCAAATTGTGGCTAAAAAATATGGCGCGCATTCACTGCCCAGATTAGTGGTTATTGATAAAAACGGTATAGTGCAAAAATATGAAAAAGGTTTTGAAGACGGCGAAGCATTTTTAAAAGAGATGAATCATCTTTTGGATAAATTGATAACCAGGTAAAGAAAGGCGCTTTTTTGTTCAGACACTAATTAACGCCTGAACTAAAATACATATTTTTGTCATTTCGACCGAAGGGAGAAATCTGTAACTTCAATAATTCCAAGGGATGTAAGATTTCTCACCCGATAAATCGGGATTCGAAATGACAAAGCAGTGCTTTTTCGTTCAGGCGCTAATTAGCAGTGTCTTTTGCCACAGGCACCACTTTGTGGGTGGCAAAATACTGATACCGCTGAACTATTACATAAATTACAATAATTATAGAAATTGGAGGAAGGAAATGTCTAATAAAGTAAGATCATTCAAATTTAAAACAGAAGTTAAGCAACTGCTCGATATTTTAGTACATTCATTATACACTAACCGTGAGATTTTTTTGCGGGAATTAATTTCCAACGCTTCCGACGCCTTAGATAAAATACGTTTTGAATTAACCAGCGGCGGCGATGTGATTGATGAAAAACTATCGCTGGAAATATCAATAACAACGGATAAAGATAAAAACATCCTGACTATAACAGACACTGGCGTGGGCATGACGGAAGATGAAATTATAAAGAATATCGGAACAATTGCCAAATCGGGTTCCGCTGATTTTTTAGACAAACTTTCCGACGAGGCAAAAGAAAAAGATGTTTCAAATATCATTGGAAAATTCGGCGTTGGGTTTTATTCGGTTTTTATGGTGGCCAAAGAAGTGATTATTACAACTAAATCATATAAGCAGGATGAGCCGGCTGTTCAATGGAAATCGGACGGATTGGGCAGTTTTAAAATAATCCCCTTTGAAGGAACACAGCCGCGCGGCACAAAAATCGAAGTCTTTTTAAAAGACGACGCTAAAGAATTTATTGAAAAGCACACAATAGAATCAATCATTAAAAAGCATTCCAATTTTATCTCTTTCCCAATCAAAATTGAAGGGGATAAAGTTAATACTGTCCCCGCATTATGGCGCGAGCCAAAGTCAAACATTAAACAAAAACAATATGACGAATTCTATAAATATTTAACTTATGACAGTGAACCGCCTATGGATACAATTCACGTATCTATTGACGCGCCGGTACAGTTTAACAGCCTAATGTTTATCCCGAAACGCAGTTTTGATCTTTTTGGCGTTTCTAAAGAAGATATCGGATTGGATTTGTACGTAAAAAGCGTTTTGATCCACCACAAAAATTCTGATCTGCTGCCCGAGTATCTTGGATTCATAAAAGGCATGGCTGATTCGCCGGATATTCCTTTGAACATATCAAGGGAAACTCTGCAGGAAAACCGCGTGGTAATGAAAATGTCCGGCACATTGGTTAAACAGGCGCTTAAATATTTAGAAAAAAAGGCAAAAGACAAACCGGAAGAATACGTCGAATTTTGGAAGGCGCATGGCAAAGTATTCAAATTGGGTTATAGCGATTATGCAAATCATGAAAAAATTGCCGAGTTGCTGCGTTTTAATTCTTCCGCTAGCGAAGACAGCGAAGGCTTGACTTCCTTTGCCGAATATTTGGAACGGGCTAAAGAAGATCAAAAAGATATTTACTACATCAGCGGATCCAGCCGCGAAGCCCTTAACAGCGATCCCCATCTGGAAATTTTTAAACGTAAAGGGATCGAAGTGCTTTATATGTATGAGCCGGTTGATGAATTTGTGATGAACGGATTGGCTAAATATAAAAAAGACTACAATCTAACGCCGGTTGAACAGGCTGATTTAGGCAAATTAGATAAATTCGAGAGTGTTGAAAAAGAAGAGTCTGAAGTTGATAAATTAAGCGAAGGCGAAGAAGCGGTATTTAAAAAATTAATGGAAAAAATTAAAGATATCCTCGGCGACCGGGTCACTGAAGTGCGCGAATCAAAACGTTTAAAAGACAGCGCTTCCTGTTTGGTAAACCCGGACGGCGATATGACTTCGCACATGCAGAAAATAATGCATATAATAAATAAAGATACTTCCATTCCCAAAAAGGTTTTTGAAGTAAATAAAGATCATCAGTTAATTCGCAATATCCTAAAAATATATAAAAACGATCCTAAAGATCCGTTTATTATATCGACTATCGAACAATTATATGAATCCGCATTATTGTTGGAAGGCTATTTAGCCGACCCTCATAAATTATTTAACCGCATTCAGGATATATTATTGAAAAGCAGCGATTGGCATCCGGGGAATAAAAAATAGTTTGAAGAATTGAATTAATGAATTAATGAATTGATGGAAGAAATGGAGTGATGTCGTCCACCTAAGGCGGGGTTTGATGGTTAAACGGCTTATTGGTTAGATGGTTGAATGGTTAGACGGATATTTAAACAATTCGTTCCTTTTAGAAGAGCAATCCGCGGCAGCGGTTAACGGGCAGTTAAGCCGGCGCTGCAAATGGGTTTTGTGGGAATCTACATTTTATTACTGGAATAATTTCCTATCCTATCCGAATTATAATTCGTGGTAACACAGTGTAATACTAAACAAGAATAGTAATAATAGTTGACAATGCTAATTTTGATTCGTAATATTAGTTGAGATTCAAAAGGAAGGAATAACCATGGAGAAAGTATTACTTCAACAAAACAAGCATTGGCACAAAGCATATCCGGGTTTAATCGAGCGCAGTCTTTTATCCGGCTTGAAAAATAAATTACAATTAAAAGAAATTCAAGTATTATTGGGTATACGCCGCAGCGGCAAATCAACTTTGTTTAAGCTGCTTATTAACAATCTGATAAAGGATAATAACGCAAAAACAATCCTTTATATAAATTTAGACGATCCCTTTTATACTGAGGTTTACAAAGATGCCGCCGGAATCTATAAAATTGTGGATACAACTGAAAAGCTAACCGGGCAGAAGATTCAATTTTTGTTTCTTGATGAAATCCAAAATGTCCGGCAATGGGAAAAATATGTTAAGAGCGTATATGACAGTGAGGTTTTTAAAAAGATATTTATAACTGGCTCTAACTCTTCTTTGTTAAAAGGGGAATATGCTAAGTTACTGAGCGGGCGTTATGTTGTTGATGAAGTATATCCGTTTTCATTTAAAGAAATACTTAACGAAAAAGGCGTTCGGACCCATTTGGATTTAATTAATAATAAATCAACCGTGTTATCAATTATAGACACTTTGCTTGAATACGGCTCATACCCTGAAGTGTACAAAACAAAGAACCATGAATTAAAACGTGATTTATTGTTAAGTTATTACGATACTATTGTTCTTAAAGATTGTATCGCTAATGCCGGGATACGGCAAGTTAGAACATTCAAGGAATTAGCGCATTATATATTGACCAATTCCGGCACGCTTTTTTCTTATAACGGATTAGCTAAAAATTTAAGTACAAATGAGAATAGTGTTAAAGAATTTTTAAATGTTATGGAGAACAGTTTTTTACTTAATGAAATTCGTAATTTTTCTTATTCATTAAAGAAACAATCAAAAGCGCGAAAAAAAGCGTATGCGATTGATAACGGTATAGCGGCAAATGTATCATTCCGATTTTCTGCTAATAAAGGTAAATTGTTTGAAAATTTGGTTTATTCCGAATTAAGGAAATGTGGATATGAAATCCATTTCTATCATAATGTGAATGAATGTGATTTTATCGTAAAAACCGATGATGTTCAAACAGCGATTCAGGTTTGTTTTGAATTAAACGATCAAAATCGAAAGCGCGAGGTTAACGGCTTAAAGGAAGCCATGAAACAATTTTCTATTAAGGATGGCGTGATAATAACTTATGACCAGGAAGAATCTGTGGATTCTATACAAGTCATCCCTTTCTGGAAATACTTTTTTAAAGATTAGAATAGCTGTAATAATTCGGCCCTTATGAGGGAATTGTTGGAAGAATGGAATATTGGAGTGTAGAAGAATTGGAATGATAGATTGTCTACTTATCCATTCAACCATCAATCCATTACTCCAATTCTTCAACTATGCTGATTTATTACAAAACAGAAAACTCTTCCCGTGTGATTATTTTTACCTCAAAAATAAAAGCCCCAATAAATATGAGGCTTTTTTGAAGCGGTCCGGACGAGACTTCCCGATTTCTCGGGACAACTTCCTGCATGGCTAATTGTATTTTTTAATTATATCTTCAATATATTTCCTGCTTTTTTTATTTTTGATTTCACGTTCTCTTTTAAGAGCATCTGATTTGTTTTTAAATTGTTCAAAATAAACAATCGTCCATGGAATACCGCGTTTAGTATATTTACCCCATCCGTTATTATGTCTTTCTAAACGCCATTGAAGATCTTCGGTTGTGCCAATATAGTAACGGTCAATTTTTGCTGAATATAAAATATATACAAACCACATATATTTACCATAAAATAAAAAACCTCAAATAATTTTGAGGCTTTTTTGAAGCGGTCCGGA
>JAUXGF010000154.1 GCA_030622395.1 Calditrichaceae bacterium | reverse complement strand
TTGCAGCCAAAACGGCCTGTCGATTTGAAATTTCATTGTAATCGTTTCTTTACTTTCCACACCGTCTGCCGTAATAGCTTTTACTTTAAAACAATATTTTCCCGGGAACAGATTATTATAACGCACTTCCCCGGCTTTTCCGGTTTCCAGCCACTGATCGTCGATCCCTTCCAACATATAAGAAAAGCGAATATTCTTTTCATCATAAAAATACAAGCCAATAAAATCAAAAATAATATTATTATGCAAAAATGGTATTATTATCTTGTCTTGATTTATAAATGAAATCTGCTTCGAATGCTGTTTATAATAATCGGCTCTTTTTAGGAGAATTTTTGGTAAAAGATGTTTACTATTTTCTATATTGGGATCGAAGATAGTTAATCCGCCAAAAACGCCCAGCCACAATTTGCCGTCATCGTCGATTATTGAAGAAGAATGAGTTGAAAATTCATCTCCGATTAAGCCGTCATTTTCGCTTAACCGAAAAGTAACGCGACCGTTTTCAAATTTTTCCAGCCCCTTATCGCCGCATAACCAAAAAGATCCCTGATCATCTTCAAGAATTTGGGCGATTATTGTACCTGTTAATCCCTGCTCTTTGCCGTAAAGCCTAAATCCTTGTTTACCAACTTTAATTATGCCCAGATCACAGCCAAACCATAGTTGTCCTTTATGGTCTTCATGGATATCGTAAACCGCCCGGTCAGGCAAGCCGTCCTCTTTATCAATAAATGTGAACTGTTCGCCGTCAAATTCAGCGTATCCGTTATCAGTTGTAAAAATGATCCGCCCGTCTGAAATCTGCTCAATATCCCAAATATTAACGGCGCTGTGATCTATAAAAATAGTATGCGTTTTAAGCCGCTTTCCATCATATTGATACAAGCCGGTTGAAGTTCCTATCCAATAGCTGCCGCTTGCATCTTGTATCATATCATAGAATACACAGTCATTCGTAAGCCCTGGTATGGGATTTTGTATTAATCTATTTCTTTTGTAAACGCTGAGGGTTTTTTCGCCGCCAATCCAAATCTGCCCTTTCATATCTTTATATATAAACCAGATAATTTCCCGCTCAATTTTTTTAAACCTTTTATCCCTGGATAAAGTTAATCCGTCAATACGATATATGCCGGCGTCTGTGCCGACTAGTTTAACCTGCCCGGATTCTTTTAAAATAGTATTAACCATTGCCGGCTTCAATCCGGAATTTTCATCATAACTGATGAAATTCCAGCTTGAAAGTTTAACAAGTCCTGCATTATAACTGCCGAACCAATAATTGTTCTCGCTATCAATATATATTGACCGCATATAATCTGTAGGCAAGCCGTTTTCTTTGGTGATCAGATCAAATTGATTATCTTTGATTTTTATGACCCCACAATCAGTTCCCGCCAGAATAACTCCATTCTTGTCAACTTCCACACTATAAATATGTAAATTGAATTTTGAAAACTTTGCCGGTATAATCCGTACAAACCTGTTTTGTTCAAATAAATATTTATATAAACCTTTGTCTGTGCCAACAAGGCAATCACTGCTTCCGGTAAGAGGACTTAAACAAGTCATCAATCTTCCGTTAAAATTTCTAACATTCCGCAAAACTTCGCCGTCTTTATTCAAAAAAGTAAGACCTCTTTCATGGGTAATTAATAAGATAGTACCGTCATTTGCGGCTTTAATATCAGAAATTCTCTTATCTGTTAAGTTTTTGTTTATTTCGTGTTCAAATACCTTTCCGTTTTTTCTGAAAAATAAACCTTCATTAGTAGTGGCTATCCACAGGGTTTGATTGTTGTAAAGCAGAGTATTGATGTCCACATTAAAAAGATTGTCCCCAACTTTCTGAATAACAGGATTATTATAATCGCTTATATCAATCCTTACTAAACCAAAACCGGTTCCTACCCATAATCCCAGCGAGTCGTCTTCAACAAAAGCAAGGACTTCATTTGCCGGGAGTCCGTCATACACGCTAAAATCCAACCAGTTTTCACCGTCATAACGAGTCAATCCCACCCCCGTTCCGAACCACATAAAGCCGTAAGAATCCTGAAAAATTGACAATATTTGATTTTTGCCAAAACCTTCCGACCTGCCGTATTCTTTAAAATTATAGCGCTGGCTAAAAAGGGGGTTAATAAAACATAAAAGAAGGAGCGTTAAAATTAATTTTTTATACATATTCAATAAAATTTATTTAAACTTTTTTGAGTTTTGATGAAACCTGTTTTCCTGCATTTCAACCATTAATTTAACGTAATATCTCAGTGACGGGGTGTGGAATTTATTTAGGTGTATATGTTGGAATAACACAAACCCACCCCTAACCCCTCCCAAGAGGGGAATAAGCAATGCCCCTCTTGGGAGGGGTTAGGGGTGGGTCTAAATATTTCACCCTTTCACTGAGATTTTACAATTTAACTCATATTTCAATCAGACTCCAAATAAAATTACAATATATTGTAATGCCTGACCCGCTGGCGTATAAATCGGGATATATTCTGAATTGTCAATTCGCTCTAAATTTTAGCCGTGAGGTTTTACTTTCACTATGAAAAAGAAATTGACTGTCTATCCGTATTTTCTTAAATTAAAAAAATATTTAAGGGGCTATAGCTCAGTTGGGAGAGCGATGCGTTCGCAATGCATAGGTCAGCGGTTCGAGCCCGCTTAGCTCCACTAAATCGGTAACCGGTAACTGGTGATCAGTAATCAGTAACCGATGACCGATTACTGATTACCGGTATCCTTTTTCTTGAATTTAAAGCCAGGTCCCACGCAATAGGACTGCGCCCAACCCCGTCAGGTCCGGAAGGAAGCAGCGGTAAGCGTTTGGACTATGTGCCGTGGTTAACCTGGCTTTTTAATATTTATAAACAAAAGGTTGGATAAAAAATGTCTTATGTCGTTATAGCGCGCAGATGGCGTCCCCAGCAATTTGATGAAATAATCGGGCAGGAGCATGTATCTAAAACTTTGTCTAATGCTATTGCCAATAACCGTATTGCTCATTCTTATATATTTACCGGTCCGCGAGGCATAGGTAAAACAACTACCGCTCGTATTTTCGCTAAAGCTTTAAACTGTGAAAAAGGTCCGACGCCGACCCCATGTAATGAATGCCCTTCTTGTACGGCAATTACTAAAGGTAATTCGCTGGACGTTTTGGAAATCGACGGCGCTTCTAACCGCGGTATTGATGAAATCCGCAATTTAAGAGAGAACATTCGTTACACGCCGTCATTGGGCAAATATAGAATTTATATTATAGACGAAGTTCACATGCTCACCAAAGAAGCCTTTAACGCGCTTCTTAAAACTTTGGAAGAACCGCCCTCGCACGCCTTGTTTATCTTTGCCACAACCGAAATTCACCGCGTACCGGCTACTATTTTATCGCGCTGCCAAAGATTTGATTTCAAACGCATACCATTGAAAATTATTATGGAGCATCTTAAACATATCTGCGAAACGGAAAAAATTGAAATCGAAGAAGACGCTATGCTGCAAATTGCCAAGAAAGCCGATGGTTCCATGCGTGATTCGCAAAGTATTTTAGATCAGATCATTTCGTACAGCGGCGATAAAATTACCTTTGATCATGTTGCCCAGGCTCTTGGGGTTATTTCTCAAGATATCTTTTTTCAGGTCAGTGAACACGTAAAAAACGGCGGGTTGAAAGAGTTAATCATACTTTCAAAAGAAATCCTTGCTTCCGGTTATGATTTGAATGAAATTTTATTAGGCTTAGAAGAACATTTCCGAAATATCCTGATCACACGCACTATGGAATCGACCGAATTAATTGACGTTTCGGAAAATTATTTAGAGCGTTATAAACAAATTGCCCAATCTTTTAATGAAAATGATTTAATTATTTATTTGCAAATATTATCCGAAACCGCCAACGCCGTAAAAATGAGCAGACAGCCGCATCTTAAATTTGAGTTAGGTTTAATTAAGCTGGTAAAAATGCCTTCTTCATTACAGATTGAAAATATACTTGAAAAATTAGAGCTGTTAAAAAAAAAAGCCCAGCCGTCAATCGTAGCTGAAAATACACAAGAAGTGTATTCAAGCGCCCCGCCGGCTTCCAATACAAATCAACCAGTTTTAACGGTAGAACAGGTTAAAAACAACTGGGAAAAAATAATTGGAGCGTTAAACGCTAAAAAGCCTTCTTTATCCGCTATCCTTGAGCAGGTTGAAATTGTTAAATTGGAAAAAGATATATTATCGCTTCTTTTAAAAAAATGTAATTCGTTCCAGCAAAATATAGTTGATTCTCAAAAGAAAATTATTGAAGAGGTTATTAGCGCCGTTGTTAAAAATAAAATAAAAATTGAAATAAAATACGAGCAAGTATCTTCTGAGGAAACTAATAAAAACAGCGCACAAAAAAGTAAAAACGACAAAAGTAAAATTATGGAAAAAATTCGGTCTGAAGATCAATTAACCGCTAAAATAATTGACGAATTAGACCTGCAATTGATTTAAGGTAGTGGCAAAAGTTATATGAAAAAAGTAAAAATGATCTATCGGATAACTGTTATCTTGAAAAGTGTAAGATAAATGTAACACGGAAGTGTTTTTTTACCCATCTCCTGCCCCTTCCCTTATACAAAAGGGAAGGGGTAAAAATCTGTGTGCTTTATATAATTAATTAAGACATATAATGTTAGTTGAGATGTAGTTTCCCCTTCCCTATTAAATTAGGGAAGGGTTACCCCGAAATATCGGGATGCAAGCAGGGATGGGTAATAAAAATGCGCGGGTATCATTTATTGTTCATTATTTTGGATATAATGTACCATTAGAAAGTTTTGAAAATAATGTTTTCTGAGGCATAAACAACAAAGATAGACAAGAATCCAAGAGAAGAGAAATTATTTTTAAAGTAAGTTATTGAAATATTAAAAGATACAAATTAAATAATTGTCCCGACTGGTCGGGATGACACTACCTGATTTAAGAACAGGAGTATAATATGGTAGACATGAGTTCATTGTTAAAACAAGCTCAAAAAGTACAGCAAGATATGCAGAAAGCCCAGGAAGGTTTAGCTGAAATTGAAGTCAATGGCACATCCGGCGGCGGGATGGTTAAAGTTACCGCGAATTGTAAATTGGAAATTTTATCGGTTAGCATTGAGCCGGAAGTTATTGTGGCTGAGGATAAAGAGATGCTGGAAGACCTTGTTGCTGCCGCGGTAAATCAGGCTTTGCAGAATGCCCAGAAAAAAGCTAATGAAGAAATGCAAAAAGTAACCGGCGGGATGTTAGGCGGTTTGAATTTGCCGGGAAATTTAAAAATCCCGGGAATGTAATATGAATGCTTTTGGTGTGCCTGCTTTAGAGACGCTGATTTGCGAATTGACCAAATTGCCGGGCATTGGTCGTAAAACAGCGCAGCGCCTGGCTGTTTTTATTTTAAAAAGCGATGCGGAATATGCCGGTTCGCTTGCCAAGGCTATCCAGCGTCTTAAGAATGAAACCAGGTTATGTAAACAATGTTTTAATATTGCTGAACAAGAACTATGCGCAATATGTTTGGATAAGCGCCGTGATTCATCTAAAATCTGCGTTGTGGAAGATATAGTGGATATTATGGCAATTGAAGGTTCGAATGAATACAGGGGACTTTACCATATACTCGGCGGGGTGATTTCACCGCTTTCGGGAGTAAACCCGGATGATTTACATATTAATGAATTGGTAAACAGAGTAAAGACACAAAAGGTCGATGAAATTTTACTGGCGCTTAATCAAAGCACAGAAGGTGAAGCGACAATGATTTATATATCCAAACTGCTTAAAGAAACCGGTGTACATATAACCAGAATAGCCAGCGGCGTACCGATTGGTTCTCATTTGGAATTTATAGATCCGGCAACTATCGGAAGAGCGATTTTAGCCCGTCGGGATTTATAAAATCCATTCCCAGTTTTCAGTGGCTAATTCGCTGTTTTGGAAAAGCTCTTGGGCGTCGCTTTCAATTTTTCTGAGCGCCTCGTCATTATTATTCGGATCATGGTGAAAGAGCAGGAGCTTTTTAACATTAGCCTGTTTTGCGGCGTCACATGCCGTTACAAAAGTACTGTGCCCATAACCGCTGAAACTTTTATATTGATCTTCCGAGTATTGAGCGTCATGAATTAAAACATCCGCCTCTTTTGAAAAAGAAATAAGCCGTTGATCCCCGCCGACATACTCTTCAACATCTGTAGCAAAAACTAATTTTTTATTATCCCATTCCACGCGATATACATAAACGCCGTTTTTCGGGTGAAAGTAGTATTTCATATTATGGATAGCTAAATCATTAAATACTAATTCTGCCTTGCTTGTATGTCCGATTTGCGGCTCAGGGTTATCAGGATTGAAATAAATAATTGTATTCTCAGTAATATTGTAAAAACTTTTTGTTGATCGAAATTCATCCATGCATACGGGAAAATATTGAGGCTCGACTGTTTTGCGTAAAATCTGTTCAAAATCCATCCCGTTATTTGCCGGCCCAAAAAAGTGAATATGAACATCCGGCATGTAGATAGGAGCAAAAAAGGGTAAACCCATTATGTGGTCTGAATGTGTATGAGTAAATATTAAAGTTATATGGAAAGGTTTTTTTGTCTTTTTCTTATATTCTAATATTTCTGGAACAAGTTCTTTGCCTAATTTTATAATACCACTGCCGGCGTCGAAGATGATAATATGCTCATGAGAGCGGACTAACAAACAGGGAGTATTCCCTCCAATTTCAGTTCCTTTATCCGGGGCGATAGGAT
>JAUXGF010000293.1 GCA_030622395.1 Calditrichaceae bacterium | reverse complement strand
TATTGTATTAGGGAAGGGCTAGGGATGGGTAAGAAAAAGCTGAAAACTTTCATTGTTTATTGAGGGCGAAAGCCCATGTGAGTTTATGTGAAAGCATCCAGTTTAAGATTTCTTAATAACAGACGTCTGCGGCGGCGAAGCCGTCCCTGCGGGAAGAACTGAGCGCTGAAAGCTGAACGCTGAAAGCTTTTCCTAAATTACGGGACACATTCGCGCATTATTCATTGTCCCGACCAATAGGGATGGGTGTTTATATGTACAGAAATATTTGCATAAATAATAATCTGTAATTAACTTAAATATTGTGATTTTAAGAATTTCTTTTTTAGCCATATATTTACTTTTACATGTTGTTTCTTATGGGCAGACGGTTAAAACAAATCAAAGGATTTTGGAAGAACGGTTAGTCTCAATTCTTGATTCGTTAAATATCTCCATGCCTGTGGATTCATCGGAAGTTTCGTTAAAAGTAGGAACGATTGCCGGGGAAAAACGCTTTTTTCTAAAGAATAGACTTATCCACTATTTTTCCCAAAAGGATATTACAATCAACAGTAAAAATGCCCGGCTGCAATTTGAAGTAGAGCAGTTTAATGTAAAATTTATTTATTATGAAGAAAACCGGCGTTTGTTTGGAATGGATAACAAACTTCAACGGAAAATGTATTTACAATTTGACGGCTGGTTAGAGGACAGCCTGAGTGGAAGAGCGCTGAATTATTTTTCAATTGATAAAAATTATTATGATTATATCGACGGAAACAGAATAGATTTTATTGAGCAAAGCGCTTATTCATTTACCCGGGGCAGATTAATAACTACATCTAAATGGACAAAATATATTGAGCCGGTTATAGTTGTGTTATCTGTTGCTACCGCAGTCTATCTTTTTTTTAGCTTGCGAACTTAACAGAAAAAAGAAAACAATTGAACTTTTATTAAACTTTTTTAGTAATAATGGTTTTTAATTGGCGTCTAAATAAAAAGGCGCTTGTCCTGTAGAAATAATTATTAAAAATATTTTAAGGAGATACGGATTTGCTTAGAGCAATTATTTTTTTTACGCTTATTCTTTTGTTAATAGGTTGTTCCGGAAATAAACCGCGCCCGGAATGGACGGCGTCACAATATTATCATTATGCTTTGGATAAATTTAATGATGAAGATTATTTTGAAGCTTCAAATGAATTTACGGTAGTAGTTTTACGTTATGCGGGGAGTTCGGTTGCAGACAGCGCTCAGTTCTACATAGCTGAATCCCATTTTGAGATGGATGAATATATAATCGCCGCAGTTGAATATGAAAAGCTGATTAATAATATGAGCCGCAGTCCCTTAGTTCCAATGGCTCAATTAAAATTGGCGGAATGTTATTACAAGCTTTCACCGCGGCCTCCTTTGGATCAAAAATATACTCATAAAGCTATCCGTGAATATCAATATTTCATAGAAGAAAATCCAACTCATAAATTAAAAGAAGATGCGGAAAAGAAAATTTTAGAATTAAGAGCAAAACTTGCCGAAAAAAAATGGATTAGCGCAGATATCTATCGTAAAATGCGTAAGTATAAAGCAGCATTAATTTACTTCGATCAGGTCTTAGAAAAATATTATGATTCGCCATGGGCTGATGACGCTATGTATGGGAAAATGGTTACATATATTGATATGGAAGATTATGATTCTGCGAAGGCGGAAACCATTAAATTTAATCAGCAATTTCCGATGAGTGATTTAAAGGAAAAAATCAAAGATATTTCTAAAGAAATTGAAAAAAACAATAAACAATAAAATGAGCGATCTTGTAAAATTAAAACGAATCGGCTTGTTTGGCGGAACGTTTGATCCAATTCATATCGGGCATACAATAGTTACCGAATGGATTTACGATTCACTTGAACTGGACAAAATTTTTTTCATTCCTAACTATATTCATCCTTTTCAGAAACGTACAAATATAACACCGGCGCAAAAACGTTTACAAATGCTTA
This sequence comes from Calditrichaceae bacterium, assembly GCA_030622395.1. Lineage (GTDB taxonomy): Bacteria > Calditrichota > Calditrichia > Calditrichales > Calditrichaceae > JAUXGF01. The sequence goes on along the minus strand of JAUXGF010000293.1, from coordinate 2,646 downwards.
AGTTAGCTATTGAAGATTATCCTGATTTTGAAATTAGCTCCATAGAGTTAGATAGAAAGGACGTCTCATATACAGTAGATACCATTCGATATTTCAAAAAAAACTATCCGGGCACAGAGCTGTTTTATATAATCGGAGCGGATATTATTGCGGAATTTTTTTCATGGAAAGAACCTCATGAAATAATGCGCTTGGCAAATATAGTTGTATTTAATCGTAGTATAACAAATTTCAGAGAACCGTTTCAAAATGAAAAGCTTATATATATAGACAGCCCGTTTATTGAAATATCATCCACACATGTCCGGCATCGAATTAAAGAGAATCGATCTTTCCGAAGTCTTTTAGCGCCAAAAGTATATGAATTTATCATTGAAAATAAATTGTATAGTCCTGAATTGCCGGAAAAAGTTAAACCGGTACCGGTAACCGGTAACCGGTAACCAGTAATCGGTATCCCCGCAAAAGCGGGATTTCCGCTCCGCTCCAACCAGCGTCATTAATAAATTTGCTTGCCATGTTCTATGGAAAAATTTTTTTTAAAGAAGATTTGTTGTCAATAGAGATCAATTTGTTTAAATTAAAACACTGTGGAAAAATGCTGATTTTTTCAAAGATAAAAAATAAATGTGATAATAGCATTGAATGATATATATTTCTACAAATAAAAAAGAGCGTTAACTATGAATAAGGCATATTTCTTATCTGCCTCTAATAAAGAAATTGACTCAATAATAAGCGGCTTAAACAACCATTCCTTTGAAGGAATTGCCATATCCAGTTTGTTCGAGCTAAAAAAGAGATGTTCAAACACTAAACCGGATATAATTTTTGTTGCCGATAATTTAAAAGAAAAAGATATTAATCAGCTTATTCCTTCCATTTTAGGGTCAAATGAAACAGGAGGTCTTCCGATAATCGGGATAACTACCACAAGCGGCTCTTTAGAATCGACTAAGTCGTTTTTTGCACACGGCGCGGTAGATGTTATTCACCTGCCTGTCGATATAGAAGAAATCATTTTAAGGACACAACTGCGTATGCAGGAAGCCGGGATTCAAAATGCGCTTACGCCAAACGATTTCTTTTTTTATGAAGCTCAGGAAAAAGAGCAGGGTAAAAGAAGCGGTATTTTTCATTTTTATAATCAAATGAAAGTAAAAGTCGGCGAAATTTCTATTATCGAGGGATTTGTTGTTTGCGCTACCTATGGAAGTATTATTAAAGAAGACGCTTTTCTGCAGCTTGCCTGCAGCCCTGTGTTGAGTTTTCGTTTTGAAGATAAAACAGATATTAAGGAAGGTGTTATAAAAGTCGGTATTACCAACTTATTGCTTGAGGCTTTTAAACTTAAAGATGAAATAAAAAAGCAGGAGATCTATTCGGAAGATACATTAAAAGGATTAATAATAGATGGTAATCGTATAGCCAGGCTTTTAGCGAATCGTGCGTTAAAAGATATGCAAATTGAATCAAAGGTTGTTGATTCGAATGAGTTTTCCATTCGTTTACTTGCCCGGTTTACACCGAATTTTTTAATATTGGATTACAGCGCGGCGGAAAAAATATTAAATCTAATTTGGCACAATGGACGAACTGAAAGTGATATTCCCGTAATAATTTATTGCGATGAGGACATAAAAGATATAAATTTCAGTAAAATAGGAAAACATATTATTGATTATGTGACCTATAAAAAACAATTACATTTAGAGATTAAAGAAGTTTTAAGTAAATTATTTAATTTTTCGCCGGAAAATAAATAGGAGGGAAAATGGATCTGAAAGGAATTCGTCAGTTAATCAAAATGGTTGAAGGATCGAATATCAGCGAAATAGAAATAGAAGAAGAAGGAAAGAAGCTGAAAATAAGCAAGAATTTTTCTACAAACGGATCTTCACAGGGAGTACAGATGATACCTTCGGCTATGCCTCAAGTCATGCAAATTCCACAACAGGTTACAGGCATGACCCCGCTTCCGGCAGAAGCAGCCCCTGCTCCAACTGCCGAAACGCCTTCTGCTAATGAATATGAAGCGCTTTCTCCAATGGTGGGAACTTTCTACCGCGCCCCTTCGCCGGACGCCGATCCTTATGTAGAAGTTGGGCAGAAAGTTTTGAAAGGGCAAACCTTGTGTATTGTCGAAGCTATGAAATTAATGAATGAGATCGAATGCGAGGTTAATGGAAAAGTCACTAAAATCTTGATAGAAAACGCCCAGCCTGTCGAATATAACCAGGTTTTATTTGTTATAGAAAAATCATAATTAAACCCCGTTCCGAATTTCTTAATTATTAAAAGTATTGTAAAGCCAGTAAAGTAGAAGGCTAAGGTTATTCAGTGTAAAAAGAATGTTGATATTAGCCTTAGCCTTTAAATATTTAGTGGATTCAAATATTAATTTTATTATTTTCCTCCCATAATGAATTACCAGCAGCTTTTTTATTAAGTTGAACCTTACAATTTTGATTATTATATTTTGAATTAAAATACCGCAGGGACGCAAAACAAGGACGCAAAAGAACATAGCTAGTGTCTGAACGAAAACTAACCAAAACTGTCATTTCGAAGCGGAGCGTCCCGATAATCGGGATTTAGCGTTATAAATATTGAAGTTAAAGATTTCTCACCCGATAAATCGGGATT
>JAUXGF010000365.1 GCA_030622395.1 Calditrichaceae bacterium | reverse complement strand
GTTTAGGCAAAATATACAAACATCGTCCGTCATATACAAGTTAACTTAACACTAGTAATATAAAATCTTTACATTTGTAGATAATTTGAACTAAAAACTTGCTACTGCCAATAAAAGTAGCCGTTACTATTGCTACTAATTTCAATGGTTAAGTAGCGTATAACAAGGCGGTTCAACTCGGACACGAAACGCGCCCGGGTTTTTAGTAAAGTGTTATTCTTACGAGCGTTCCGTGCCGCTTAACCGTGGTCGTTAGCGATCATGGGTTAAGGGATTGTAATAAATATCAAGTTTTCAACTCACGGCCGGTTAAGAGATAATTGCATTCATAGCGCACTAATTTTAGAAATAATTCATAATTTGAATCCTTAAAATACAAATTACCGATGATCAGCATTTCGGCGCCGATAGACGAACCCACTTTAACAGCGTCGTCCACAACAAGGCATTATAATCTGGCCGTTGGAAGGTGGATGCGTGTTGATTCGCACTTTATTTTATTAAAATCATTTTACCGGTCAGCGCCTGTCCTTTAGCGGTTGACAAACGATAAAAATATACCCCGGACGGTAGCAATTTTCCTTTATTATTTCTACCCTCCCATTTGAATAGACGCCTCCCTGTCTTAAGCGCGCCGCGATAGATTGTCTTTACTTCTTCGCCGAGGGTATTGTGCACCTTTAAAGTTACCCGCGCTGAACTGGGCGCTTCCACCGGTATTGTAGTTGTGGGATTAAATGGATTAGGGAAATTATTACCAAGATGCCATTCCTTAGGAATTATGGATATTAGCTCCTGTTTAACAAATTCTTCTTTACCGACCACTACCGCAAATGCGGAATGGTTTACAGCGGGAGTAAAATCATACACTTCGTTATCTCTTAAATTACATGATTTCGCTTTATTTTTATCAATCAGGTAAACTTCAAAATCAGTTGGAATATCTTTGACGTCTGAAAATTGCAGCCGCGCCGGCTGGCAGGGCGGGGTAGTGACTTCAAAATCCCAAATTTCTATATCTTTAATTTCACGCCGGATATCTTTGGCAAAAACATTATAATCTTCATCCCATTGCGGACGATCAAAATAAACAGTGGGGATAGAACCGACAGTCCGCGGCTTGCGAAAGTCAAAATGATCTAATCCATTGACCGCCTGCCCGGAAATGCCGAAAGCGGTACAGGCGTCCGTTATTTCGCCAGAGGTCAGCATAATTTTTACCTGCCATAAAATATCATCCTTGGTCAACTACGTAAAAAATTTTAGCTTTTACAATTTTAGAACTAAGACGGTCGGTCAGCGTCCCCTTGGGGCAAACCATTTCCCCGAAGTGTCGGGATGCAAGCAGTGGTGGGTTTGCGCTATTCTAAATATTCACCTAAAAAATCCCAACTGACTGAGGATTACATTCAAAACCATACCAGTTTGCTGATGTTAAAATCTGGATTTGATGTTGTGAATTAATTATCTTGTTATTTTAACATAATGATCGGGAAAAGTTAAGCCGAAAAAGATACTGGATACTGGTTACTGGATACTGGATACTGGATACTGGATGGAAGATTCCCCATAGGGGTCGCTTTGCGAAAAGATGCAAGATGCTGGTTGGAGCGGAACGGAAATCCCGCTTTTGCGGGAATACCGATTACCGGTTACTTATTACCGATTACTGGATGCGGGGATGCTCAAGTTTCTTTATCCAGCATCAAGTATCCAGCATCATTTCCGCGGGCTATGTTGTAAAATAATTTACTCATTGTATTTTGGGTTGATAAAGATATGAAAATTTCAGCGGTCATTCCGGTTTATAACCGTAAGCAATTTATCCGCAGGGCGGTTGACTCTGTTTTAAAGCAGACAAATCCTGTTTGGGAAATTATTGTGGTAGACGACGGTTCAAACGACGGAACTTCAAAAATATTAAAAAGCTATGGTGATTGTATCAAAGTGATCCGTCAGGATAATATGGGAGTTTCCGCGGCGCGGAACGCAGGAATAAAAGTCTCCGGCGGGGATTGGATTGGCTTATTAGACAGCGATGATGAATGGCTGCCGGATAAAATTGCAAAAGCGAAAACCTTCCATGAAAGCAATCCCCAAATTAAAATATTTCAAACGGAAGAAATATGGATTCGCAATGGCAGGCGGGTTAATCCTAAACAAAAACATCAAAAGCATGACGGCTGGATTTTCAAGCAATCGCTTTCCTTGTGTATCGTCTCGCCTTCAGCGGCAGTGATCGAAAAGAAATTGTTTGATGAGATCGGGCTGTTCGATGAAAGTTTTCCGGTCTGCGAAGATTATGATTTATGGCTGCGTGCGGCGCGTTATTATCCCATAGGCTTGGACAGGGAAGCCGGTATAATTAAATATGGCGGGCATGATGATCAGCTTTCCCGAAAGTATTGGGGCATGGATCATTACCGTATAATGGCAATGGAAAAACATCTGAATGATCCGAAATTGCCGGACAGGGAAAGGCGCTGGGTATTGGAAGAGATTGTAAATAAACTTAAAATCTTAATCAATGGCGCCCGTAAACGAGGGAAGGACGTTAGCGAACAAAAAGAAAAACTAAATAAATATAGAAAAAGTTTATAGCGGATTTGTATTTACGAACATAGTACCGCCCCTGCTCCCGATTAATCGGGACGGCACCTCAGGCGGGGGCATGGAACAAATTAACCCTGTTAAATAAAAAATTAGTATTACTCAAAAATGCATAAAAATATTATTTAATGGGGTAAATTAATATGTCTGTGTAGTAATAAGTTCACCCTTATAGATTCGTGAAAAAAGTTTAAAGTTTATAAGTGAACTAGTACAGAGATAATAAACTTGTCCACATAAATAAGGCTTATTTTAAAATAAGGATTTGTTTTACTATCTCTGGTTGTTAAATTCTATCTAAACAATAAAGTTAAAGTAATAAATCACAAATGGCATTGGTTATATTCAATATGAAATATATCTTGATCTTTGTTGTTATAATAGACCTTTTGATGATTTATCTAACGATCGGATTAGTCTTGAATCTGAGGCGGTTGCTAAATCAAACAGTTAAAATCTAACCAAAAATTATTTTAAAAGGATATTTATGAAGAATTTATCAATCATATTTATTTCATTACTGATAATTATTATTTCCATTTTTTCCTGTAAAAAAACAACGGATCCTATTTATGAGAATGATCCGAAAATTTATGCAAAAATAACGGATACTAACGGCAATCCTTTGGAAGGTGTGGGAATTCATTATTATGTAGATTATGGGTTTATTGGCGGTGAAATGGCAACTAATACAATTATGAAAAATAATAAGATTTCATCAGTCGATTTGCAATCATTTACTGCAACTATACAACATGAAGGCAATAATGTAGAGCTTAATTGGATTACTAACAGCGAGTTTGAAAATAGCGGATTTGAACTTTGGAGCGCTGAAATTGATTCTGAATATTCATTATTAGACTCATATCAATCTAATAACGATCTTAAAGGACATGGAACTACAGATGAACAAAATGAATATCAATATGTAGATGAAAATGTTGAGGCAAACGCAACTTACAAATACAAATTAATTGATGTTGATCAATCTGAAAATAAAAACGTATTAGATTCATTAATCATTACGGTTTTTACTGGAGTTATTCCATCTGAATATAGTCTTTGTCAAAATTATCCAAATCCATTTAATACATCAACTACCATTTCTTTTACTATTCCAAAGAAAGGACATATTTTATTAGAAATAAAAAACTGTTGGAATTATAAAACGGTGAAAACATTATACGATACTGTATCGAATGTGGGTTTTTATAAAATTAGTTG
>JAUXGF010000199.1 GCA_030622395.1 Calditrichaceae bacterium | reverse complement strand
ACGTACTCCAAACTCCATCGCTCCATTATTACCCGCGTTTTTGATACCAGTCTACCGTTCTTTTTACCGCTTCGTCAAATTTAACTTTCGGTTCGTATTTTAACAACCTTTTTGCCTTGTCGATTGAAAAATGATAATCCCGTCCGCCATTGGAAATTCGGTAGCGCGTCAAAAGAGGCGGGTTTGAAATACGAAAAAGTTTATAGAGGATTTCCATTAAAAAAGCTAATCCATATCCTAAACGGTAAGGAACCGAAAGAGAAGGTCTTTTAACCCCAAGCTGATCTGCAAATTTCTCGGTAAATGTTTTCCAGTTTATTTCCAATCCATCTGTAATAAAAAAAGCTTGCCCGTTGGCAGAGGGCTCAAAACAGGCTTTTATAATCCCATCCACCAGATTTTCAATATAAGCAGGACAGGTCCAACGCTTCCCGCTGTCAACATAAGCAGCCTTCCCCTTTTCTAAAGCGTCCAGATATTTTTCAATAAATGTATGATCTTTAGGACCAAAAACATTGCCGGGCCTGATTGCAGTTATTTCCATATCAATAGTTTTGGCAAAATCGAAAAGCCATTGTTCGGCAATCTTTTTTGTTTCGCAGTATGGAAAAATAGTCTTTGCCATAGGAAACGATTCATCAATATACTTGAAGTTTTTAAAGCCGTGCAAGGCTGTTGTGCTGATATGAACAAATCGTTTTACATTGTTAGCGCTTGCTGACTCTGCTATATTCTGCGTGCCCTTAACGTTAATATTATAAAATTTATTATAAGCCCCCCAGTCCGAAGCCAGCCCGGCGACATGGATAACTATATCAACGCCTTTCATAGGTTCAATCAAAGAATTTTTATCCGTAACATCCCCGTAAAACAACTTGATGTTAAGTCCCTCGATGAATTTTAAATCCGATGTTTTTCTTACTAAACCGCGCACCCGATGCCCGGTATTGATCAAACGCTCCGCAATATTACTGCCGATAAAACCGTTTACACCCGTGATTAAAATAGTGTTCATAGATCTCCAGTTCAGAAGAATTGGAGTACTGGAATACTGGAGTATTGGAAGATCATTAATCTGATTTTTCTCCAATCCATCATTCCATTACTCCAGCACTCCATCACTCCAATGCTCCAATTCTTCAAACCATTAACATAGCAAAATAAATATATCCGTTAACACTCCGATCGCCGCATGTAAAATAAGAACATACCAGAAAGAACGCGTTCTTAATGCCAGAGCGCCAAAAATAATACCGATAATAATTGATCCGATTATCTCTCCATCCGGTTTGCCCAAATGAATCAAACAGGATGAAATTGTTTGAATCAAAATTGCATTCATCGCCCCGAAACGCTTTTTTAATCCAAATAATAAAAATCCACGAAAAAAGAACTCCCAGGCAATATAATAAAATAAAACATACGCTGTTTCGTACCAGAAAATTAATTCGTGATGTGTATGCAGCAACTTTGCCAACGGATATTCCCGCTGAATATCCGGCATTTTTGAAGACAAAAAAATAAGCGGTATAACAAGTAAAGGTATTGTTATTAGAATAAATTTTAAACCAAATTTAAAATCGCCCAGACCAAATCCAAAATCAGACAGCGGCAGTTTTAAGCGGGTCTTGATAAAGATTAAGGGGATAATAAAAGTGAGAATAAAAAATGAAAAGAACTGCCAGATATGACTGTAAAAATCAAAAAGAGAATCATTTTGCAAATAGGGAAAATAATTACCCAGACTCTCTGCGCTGCCGTAATACCAATAAACCGTTAATAATAACGGAGCGCTTAAAAGAATTAGATAAGTATTAATTTGATTTTTATCAAATTCAACCGCCTTTATTAACGACTTCATAAATTAGAATCCCAAAAGTGAAAATTAAAATTATTATGGATTTTATTATAAATTCTATCCGCCAGCAGCCAGCTAATTATCGACCACAGTAATCCGGCAATCACATCGATAAAATAATGGTATCTAAGATAAACAAGGGATATGATTATTCCAACTGCGCATGGAATAAAATAATAAAACATTTTTTTACAATTACTGTATGTTACAAACATAGTAACCATTAGAATAGCTGTATGTAAACTTGGGAAAGCGTCAAGTTTATTTGGCTCCATAACGTTAATTAATGATCTAATCGGCTCTGCTAAAAAACAGCCGTTAAGACTAACATTCTGTATTTCCCGAAGAAAAAACCTGGGACCTGCTACAGGAATTAAAAAATAACAAATATAAGCCCCGTAATAACAGGTAAAATATATGAACAAAGCCTTTTCAATATTTTCAAACTTTGCCTTTTTATACATCCAGCCAATAATGATAAAAGGCATTGGAAAATAAAAGAAGTAAAAAAGAGAAAGAATATCTGTAAGCAGAGGATTTATCCAATTTTCGATCCAAACCGTAGGATTAACGCCAAGAAGTTTAAAGTCGATATTTGCCATTAGCGCATCGAATCTGAGAGAATTGAAATACGGCAGTATCATAAAAAATGTCTCAAAAATAACAAAAAGAAATATTACAGGATAAATAAACATAATGATCTTTTTGCAGCGATCATTTTTTATTAATTCCCGCAGCCGGCTCATAAAAATTATAAAAACAAATAAAAAAATATATATAATTAACAGTGGTATTTTATAGGGCGTCTTATTAAAGGCGATAATATAAAAGGCAATAACAATACATAGAAAAGACAGGTTGATAAAATCAATAATACTGATTCGTTTGAATAATCGTTTCATAAAATCCATTCTAATCGAAGTTTAATTATAATATTAATTAACAATATGAAAAATCATGTAAATACAAAGTATAATTTAAACTTTATAGTGAAACTTGGCAACCGGGAAATTTTATAAAAATGCGAAGGTCAGGTTTTATTAAATCTATGGATTGAGGGTTAAATAGCTGAATGGCTAAACTGACAATCAATCTATTATTCAATCCAATAATTTATTGATCCAATTCTTCCATCCTTTAAAGACCTCAAAGGTTTGGGAAAACCTTTGAGGTCTCTTCCATTACTCCAGTTCTTCATCAATTCAAGCTTCTCCCACAAGGGACTCCCTCGGAGCAATCTTCCATTATTCCAATTATTTATCTATGTACAATCTGTTAATTCGCAAAAAAAAAGCCCGGCAAATAGACGGGCGTTTGATTAATATGATTCATAAAGGAAAATTAATACTCATCTTTATTATAATAATCTTCATTGCTGGTAAAAGCAGTAGAATTATATTTTTTTTCCTTTTTACAAAAATCAAAATATTCACAATCCTGACACTCGAAATCATCACACGAGACCATATCTTCACAAGTTCCATTTAAGTCCAGTGTGATCGCTTCCCGATAACAAAGTGTATCATGATTGTAATGGCAATCCTCACAACCACATGTAAGGTTCTCAAAGTAACTCATAGAGCCAACCTCCTTCGAAAAACCTGAAATCTATTAATTAAAATGTTCTTTATCATGTTCTCTAAGATACTTACTGCCCTCTTCAAGGATCTTCTTCTCCTCATCGGTTAGTTTCAGATATCCAACCCGGTTAATTTTGTCCAATAGTTCATCAATAGCACGTCGGTAATACTCGGTTTTTTTTCCGCCGCCTTTAGTATATTTAAAATTAGAATTTGAAATATTTTTTGGGGACGTCTCTTTAAGCATATCCCTTACTTTGTAAAATAAATACCAAAACTTAAGGTAGATAAAGCCGATTACAATCCCCCCAAGGTGAGCGGCATGGGCAATGCCGTCTGTATTAGGACCAATTGTAGAGAAAAAGGAAATAAGGGCGAGAAAAGCCATAAAATATTTTACTTTAACAGGGAACAAAAACCAAATATATATTGATCTATCCGGATAGCGTAAGGCATAAGCAATCATAATTCCATAGACCGCCCCGGAAGCGCCGATTGTAGGGGCATTGGATAATAAAACAACCGTTAACCCTGCGCCTATACCGGTAATAAGATAATATTTTAAAAATTCCTTCGAGCCCCATTCACGCTCCAATTCCGAACCGAACATCCACAAAACAAACATGTTGAAAAAAACATGCCAAAAACCGCCATGCAAAAACATATAAGTAATAAGCTGCCATATCTTGAATTTATAAATCACATCATAAGGATTAAGGGCAAAATTATCAAGAAGCATATAATTAAGGCTCTGATTTATAAACTGCATTATAAATATTATACCGTTTATAAATACAATATTCTTTACGACGGGAGGCAGGGCGCCTCCCGTGCCTATGCCAAATGAACGATTTTTATTATACATAATACCAATGACTTATTTTTTTTCTACTTTTCAAAACAATAACGTTATTATTCATATTAAGTTTCTTTATATTTTTATCTTCGGCATACTTTAATAAGCTTTAGCAAAAACTACTCTGCCGCTGGATTTCTTGCCGCAAACAATACATTTACCATCTTCCTTTTTCCGATCAAAAGGAATGCAGCGAATTGTTGCTTTTGTGTCGTCTTTAACTTTTGTTTCGCATTCTGCGCCGCCGCACCAGTGGCTTTTCAGAAAACCGCCTTTTCCCGCTAAAATTTTTTTAAACTCATCGTAATCATCAATATCAAAAGTATTTTCATCACGGAAAATCCGCGCCTTTTCTAATAGTTCGCTCTGCATTTTATTCAATTCATCCGTTACGGTTTCCAAAACTCCTTTACGGTCGATAAACTGTTTTTCCATTGTATCGCGGCGGACTAAAACTAATTTATTATTAGCGACGTCCTTAGGCCCGATTTCCACCCTTATGGGAATACCCTGCAATTCCCAATCGGCAAACTTATATCCTGGTTTATACTGTTCGCGGTCGTCAAAAATAACATTGTACTTAGCTTTTAATTCCTGATAAACCGAATCGGCAAATTCTAATACCTGTACTTTTTGATCATCGCCGCGCCATATCGGGACAATCACAACCGGTCTTTGCGCCATTCTCGGCGGAAGCACTAATCCCCTATCATCACTGTGCGCCATAATCAAAGCGCCGATCAAGCGCGTGCTGACGCCCCACGAAGTAGCCCAGACATAATTTAACTTGCCGTCCTTATCCTGAAATTGCACGTCGAAGGCTTTAGCGAAATTTTGTCCCAAATTATGAGACGTTCCCGCCTGAAGCGCTTTTCGATCCTGCATCATAGTCTCGACAGCGTAAGTATGCAGAGCTCCGGCAAATTTTTCAGACTCAGATTTTTTACCTGTGATTGCAGGAATAGCCAAATACTCTTCAACAAATGTCTTATATATATTTAACATTTTTAAAGTTTCTTCTTCGGCTTCTTCGGATGTTGCATGCGCGGTGTGACCTTCCTGCCATAAAAATTCCGAGGTGCGTAAAAAAAGGCGCGTACGCATTTCCCAGCGCACAACATTTGCCCATTGATTTATCAGAATTGGCAAATCACGGTAACTCATAATCCATTTTTTATACATGCTCCAGATAATCGTTTCCGAAGTGGGGCGGATATATAATCTTTCTTCAAGCTCTTGCCCGCCGCCAATTGTTACTATAGCGCATTCCGGTGAGAAACCTTCAACATGTTCCGCTTCCTTTTTCATAAAACTTTCCGGAATAAGAAGCGGAAAGTAGGCGTTGACATGCCCGCTGTCTTTAAACATTTTGTCTAAATATTTTTGGATCATTTCCCATATTGCATATCCATTAGGACGTATGACCATTGCCCCTTTTACCGGCGAATAATCGGCTAATTTTCCCTGCAAAACAATATCAGTATACCAACGTGAATAATCGACGTCTCTTGGAGTCACTTTCTCTGCCATCTGTTCCTCAATAAAAAAGTCTGCTCAGCCTGTCATAAAAACAGCAATAACTATTCAGCTAATTAGTGTCTGAACGAAAACTAGCCCAAAATGTCATTTCGAAGCGGAGCGAGAAATCTTGTAGCGTTATAAATATTGAAGTTAAAGATTTCTCACCCGATAAATCGGGATT
>JAUXGF010000243.1 GCA_030622395.1 Calditrichaceae bacterium | reverse complement strand
TAAGGACAAGCGATGCTTTTTTCCCATTATAAATTAACGGAGTTGCAACTACTTCCACATTTATTGGTTTTCCGTCTAATCGAATAAATACTTCTTCAATTAAAGATACCGTTTCACCTTTATTCTTTTGAATCTGGATGCGCTTTTTCACAATGTTATGGTAATCAGGATGAAGAAGTTCCATTACTGTTTTGCCAATAATTTCTTCCGGTTTTTTAGCGCCGAACATTCTTAATGCTGCCGGATTGGCAAATACCATTTTCCCTTCACTGTGTACGGCTATAGGCTCCGGAGAGAATTCTATAAGGTTTTGATAACGTTTCTCAGAATCTTGAACTCTTTCTTCTAATCTTTTATTAAAATCCTGAAGCTGGTCGTAACGTTTGGCATTCTCGATGGCAATTGCGGCATGATCGGCTAAAATAGTAAAGAATAACATATCTATATCGTTAAAATCTGTTAATTTATAACTGGCGTCCACATAAAGAACTCCAAGTAATCGTTCCCCAAAAAGCAGCGGCGAGCACATAATAGATCGAAGATCAAGCTCAAGAACGCTTTTTGGAATTATTTGTTTAGAAGTTTCAACATTTAAAATAAAGATACTTTTTCTTTCTTCTATAACCTTTTTTACAGTGGAATAAGAAAATACTGATTTATTAAATGGAACATTGTTCAATTGTATGTTGTAACTTACACTGTTGCCGTCTTTTCGGATTTCACCATTTTTGTCTGTCAGAACAATAAACCCGCGTTCTGCGCCTACCAGTTTAATGATTTCCTGTAAAATAACATTAAGGATATTATCTAAGCTGTCTAATGATATAATCCGGTCCGTAACCTCTTTGAGCCTTAGAAAATCATTTTTGTTAATAGCTTCCCATAAGCGGTCTACCACTCCGTTAATTTTTTTACGAGAATCGTCTTCTGATAAATAAAGCAGGGTGACGCCCTTTGAAATATTAATTACATCTCTTGATACAAGTTTCTTTTTTTTGATCTGCTCTCCATTTACATATACATGATTGCGGGAATTCTTATCAATTATTGAATAAGTGTCCCCATCCTCCACTAACAGAGCATGTTCCCGGGATACTTTTTCAATATCAAAGACTATATCGTTTTCCGTCCCTTTTCCAATTTCATAGGTTTTTTTATTAAGCTTAATTTGTTTAACGATATTATCATTTTTAAGTTGGATGAGAATTTTCATGGCTCGAAATTCTCCTAATATTAAATTATTTTTTTCGTTCCGGAATCCCTATTCAGTTTGTTTTGCATCAACATTGATTAAAAATACTTAAGCGGGTAACAATAGGTTCTCCTAAATGATTAAATGCAGAAAGAATTTAGGCGCTAATAAATTATTACTTACCGCTTAATCAATACATATTTTGCTATAATTAATCTTCGGAAGGATAATTAAAAATTTTAATTTTATTTATATTTTAATGTTTTTATATTAGAACTGTTAATAAAGGAGAAGAATGCTTATAGTGATAACAGAAGACTGAAAATTTAACACTGAATAGATAAATACAGGAATTTATAATTAATTATGAAAAATGATAACAATACAATTAAGGCAGTGATTTTTGATTTAGGTCGCGTACTTGTTGACGTCGATCTAACCCGCGGAATTTTTAAACACTTCAAAGATATAAACTCAGGAGACGATCTCACAATTATGGAACGGCTCTTTTGTGATCCATTATATATTGGTTTTGGTACCGGCAAAATCACGCCTCGGCAATTTTACAATGGTATTTGTGAAAAAACGGGCATGAGCATAGACTATGATAAATTTATTGATGAGTGGTGTGATGTGTTCAATCCTATGGACGGTATAGAGGAAATATTTTTAAAAGTATCGAAGCGCTTTCCGGTCGGCTTACTTTCCGACGTAGATTCGGTTCATTGGAACTATTTAAAAAATAATTTATCTTTTTTAAAAATATTTAAAAAACCGACCTTAAGTTTTGAAATAGGTTTACTAAAACCAAACCCCGAATGTTATTCAATTGCGGCAAAGAATGTAGGTCAGCCTGTTGAAAATTGTCTTTTTATTGATGACCGCATTGATAATGTTAAAGGCGCTGTAAACGCCGGAATGAAGGCGGTGCAGTTTAAGGGAACGGCGCATCTTAGAAAAGAGCTGATCGAAAGGGGGGTTATTTAACTCCTCTGTCGATTTGCGTGGATGTAAAGTATTTTCATTTTGTTATACTAAAATAGCCCCGAACAGTAGGATAACCATTTCGTTTTTAAAATCTGGTATTCGGAGCCTTTCAGTCATACCGACGACTAAATTTTAAGATAATCTTTTCTTGGTTGTATGTATAAATATGTGTATATTCTAAACAATGAAATTTGAATGGGATGAAGAAAAACGGAAATCGAACCTATCAAAACATGGATTTGATTTCGTAGATGCACAAGATGTTTTTAAAGGCGTTACTTTCACTTTTGAAGACGATAGGTTTGATTATAGTGAAAATAGATTTATAACGCTCGGTATGTTAATGGATGTTGTAATTGTTATTGCCCATACTGAGCAAAATGACGTTATTCGAATTATATCCATGAGAAAGGCTACAAAAAATGAACAAAAACTTTTCTTCAAAGGCTTCTCATACTAATTGGGAAAGCGTTAATAAAATGCAAGACAAAGATATAGACTTAACCGACATTCCGGAAATCAAAGAAGAACAATTATCCAAAGCAAAAGTCCGTTTGGGCGGTAAGTTAGTTTCCAAAGGTAAAGTGCGGATAAATATACTTTTGGACGCTGATATTGTAGCATACTTTAAATCTAAAGCCGGAGGAAGGGGATATCAGACGCTTATTAATGAAGCGCTCAAAGAAAATATCCTTCATGATGATCTTGAGTCTATGCTTAGAAAAATTGTTCGAGAAGAATTACAAGGCATTCACTAACAATTTAACTTATTTTTTATTTCGCTTTTGATTTATACTTATATGGTACTGATTTTAAATATCTTTCAAAATAGATTGGCAGGCTGACTATTCTCTGTCTAACTTAGACCTTAAAGATCAAGATTGTTAATTATGTCTAAAAAAAATAAATCTTTTTATGTTTGCAATAATTGTGGTTATCAATCATTGCGCTGGTTGGGTAAGTGTCCGGAATGCTCAACCTGGGGCAGCTTGGAAGAGCAGATTATCAAAAAGCAGTCCGCTCATTCTGCCGCCGGGCAAAGCGCCGCCAAACTCATTCCTTTAAATGAAAAGCAAAACTTATCCGAAAAACGTATTCCAACAGGCATAAATGAATTAGATCGCGTTTTGGGCGGCGGTATTGTATCAGGTTCGATTGTTATGGTTGGAGGCGATCCAGGTATCGGCAAATCAACTATAATGCTGCAGATGCTTGATAAAATGAAAGACGTCGACAAAAAAGTCTATATATCCGGCGAGGAATCTTTAAGCCAAATTCAACAGCGCGCTCGTCGTTTGCAAATAACCGGTCAGAATATATTTTTTGTAAATGATACGAATCTTGAAACTATCCTCGCTGCTTTAGAAAAAGAAAAACCGGGCGTTGTAGTGATTGATTCCATACAAACAATCGCCAGCGAAAATATCGACGGCATTCCCGGAAACAGCAGTCAGTTACGATATTGCACGGCGCACCTTGTACAGACTGCCAAACAAAACCAAATATCAATCTTTTTGGTAGGTCATGTTACTAAAGACGGAGCAATTGCCGGCCCCAAAATTTTAGAGCATATTGTCGATACCGTGCTATATTTTGAAGGCGACAATCAGGTTGACTACAGAATTCTGCGCAGCACTAAAAACCGTTTCGGCGCTGTAAATGAGATCGCTTTGTTCCAAATGGAAAAAAATGGACTAATCCCTGTCGCCAATCCATCCGAAATATTTTTAAATACTGATCAGAATGACCGGCAGGGCACGGCTGTCGTGGCTGTTATGGAAGGCAACAGACCGATGTTAGTGGAAGTGCAGGCTTTGGTTGCAAAAACTCAGTTTGGCATACCGCAGCGGACAGCAACGGGCATTGAACACCGCCGGATGAATCTTTTGTTAGCCGTATTAGAAAAAAAATGCGCTAAACCGTTCAGCTTTTATGACGTGTTTCTAAAAACAGCCGCCGGTTTAAAACTGGATGAACCTGCGACAGACCTCGGTATCTGCATGGCTTTAATTTCCAGTATGGACGAATTAATTTTGGCAAATACGACTGTCTATATCGGCGAGGTCGGATTAAACGGTGAACTACGTCCGGTAAGCCGTTTGCAGGAGCGGATTAACGAAGCGGTTAAATTGGGTTTTAAACGTATTGTTATCCCAAAAAGCAAAAACAGGTATCAGGCAACATCCGCCAACATACAAATAATTTCCCGTCTGCAAGAAATCGTAAATTAATAATTCCGCAATTTTATCACTCTTTTCTGCCAATTATTACCATAAAACAAGATGACTGTAATCATGGCATAATTCCCTGTCATTTATTCAAAAAGCCTTGGATATATAAAATCATTAATATTAAAAATATAAAGCTTAAAATAACAACAAGTTATATGGCGTCCAAATAAGTTTGGCACGTATGTTGTAAGTATAAGAACAAAATCTAAATGATTTTAAATGTTAAATCCATAAATTTAGGAGGATGTAAAATGACTTTTATCAGAAGACTTCCAGGAAGACCATTTCTTAATTTCAGAGGAGATATGGAAAGGTTATTTGAAGAAATTTTCGGTAATGAATTAGAGAATACCGAATCTTTTGGAAATGTAAAACCTCTTGTGAATATCGAAGAAAGCGATAATGAATTTGTTGTTACGGCAGAGCTTGCCGGTATGGACAAAGACGACGTAAAGATCAGCTTTCAGGACGGCACAATAAGTATCAGCGGCGAGAAAAAAGCTGAGAAAGAATTAAATGATGGAAATTTCCATCGCTACGAGCGTAAATACGGATCCTTTTGCAGAACATTTTCTATGCCGAATTCGATTCAGCCGGATAAGATTGACGCCTCATTTAAGAACGGCGTCCTAACCGTTGCTTTACCGAAAGCTGAAGAAGCCAAAACAAAAGAGATCAAAATTCAAGTTAAATAAGTTTCATTATCAAAAATGTACGACAAAATTATCCGTAGAGACGAGGCAGTGCCTCGTCTTTTTTTTAATGTCTAAATCAAAATTTAAAAGAAACAAATCACAAAAAACAAAT